>JAMQPK010000161.1 GCA_023717525.1 Vicinamibacterales bacterium
CCGGCGAACTTCTGCATCGGCACGAGGACAAAGACGCGATCGAGGAACCAGTCGTTGTAGGTGTTCGAGTTGTGCTGGGCACGCTCGAACGGATCGCGGCGCAGGTTGAACAGCAGCGGAACGCGCAGTTCGGTGAACGGCTCGCGCCAGACGCCGAAGGCCTCGCCGCGATTCTCCAGGAATACCGCCTTCCAGTCGTCATAGCGCAGGGCGACGATCAGGCCGTCGTCGTTCACGTAGATGAACTGGTGGCGCGGCGACACCTTGCTCTTGCCGCTGAGATAGTCGAGCAGGTTGTAGCCGTCGAGATGGTTCTTGTAGCTGCGACCGCCGATCGTGGTGCCCTTGAGGAGCCTCTCCTTCACGTTCGTATCGCCAGCGACGGCGGCGAAGGTGGGCAGCCAATCCTCGTGGGAGACGATGCCGTTCAGTGTCGTGCCGGCGGGGAACTTGCCGGGCCAGCGCACGAACGCGGGCACGCGGTAAGCACCTTCCCAGTTCGAGTTCTTCTCGCTGCGGAACTCGGTCGTTCCGGCGTCGGGCCAGGTGTTGTAGTGCGGGCCGTTGTCGGTGGAGTACTGAACGATCGTGTCGTTGGCGAGGCCGAGGTCGTCGATCAACTTGAGCAATTCGCCCACGTGCATGTCGTGTTCGACCATGCCGTCGCTGTATTCATCCTGCCCGGAAATGCCCCGATGCTCGGCCTTCACGTGCGTGCGGAAATGCATGCGGGTGCCGTTCCACCAGACGAAGAATGGCTTGCCTGCCTTGGCCTGGCGCTGGATGAAGTCCTTAGCGGCGGCGATGGTCTCGTCGTCGATGGTCTCCATCCGCTTCTTCGTCAGCGGCCCCGTGTTTTCGATGGTCTGGCCACCCTTGCCGTCGGCCTTGGTCTTGAGTACGCCGCGCGGACCGAATTTCTTCCGGAACTCAGGATCCTTCGGATAGTCGAGGTTCTCGGGCTCTTCTTCAGCATTGAGGTGATACAGGCTGCCGACGAACTCGTCGAAGCCGTGCAACGTGGGCAGATGCTCGTCGCGGTCGCCCTGGTGGTTCTTGCCGAACTGGCCGGTGGCGTAGCCCTGGGCCTTGAGCACCGTGGCCATCGTGACGTCGGACTTCTGCCATCCTTCCTTGGCGCCGGGCAGACCGACCTTGGTCATGCCGGTTCGCACGGGCACGACTCCGCCGATGAAGGCCGCGCGTCCGGCCGTGCAGCTCTGCTGCGCGTAGTAGTCGGTGAAGCCCACGCCTTCCTTCGCGATGCGATCGATGTTCGGCGTCGTGTAGCCCATCATGCCGCGGCTGTTGTGGCTGATGTTCCACTGGCCGACGTCGTCTCCCCAGATGACGAGGATGTTGGGTTTCTTGCCGCCAGCGGGTGCAGTCTGCGCCGACGCCGGCATGGCGCTGACCGCGAGCGCGGCGGTGCCAGCCATGATTGATGTCGACAGCCATCGTTTCAATCTGGCCAGGTTCGCCAGCCCAGCATCTGACCAATGTCGTTGCGCTTCACTCATTGAT
>JAMQPK010000017.1 GCA_023717525.1 Vicinamibacterales bacterium
GTTTCGACCTTGCGCAGGCTCTGGATGATGTTGCCGGGCAGCGCGCCCACGTAGGTGCGCCGATGGCCGCGGATCTCGGCTTCGTCGTGCACCCCGCCAAGGCTCACCCGCACAAACTTGCGTCCGGTGGCTTTGGCGATGCTTTGCCCGAGCGAGGTCTTGCCCACGCCGGGCGGCCCGACGAAGCAGAGGATCGGGCTCTTGCCCGAGGGGTTCAGCTTGCGCACCGCCAAGTACTCGAGAATGCGTCGCTTGATTTTCTCGAGACCGTAGTGGTCGGCGTCGAGAACGCGCCGCGCCTCGGCGATATCGATGGACCCCGCCGGGTCGGCCGCCCACGGCAGCTCGATCAGCCACTCGAGGTACGAGCGGATCATCGAATACTCGCCTGCGCCTTCGGGCGTGCGCCCCAATCGCTTCAACTCCTTGCGCGCGTGCTTCTCGACCTCCTCCGGCATCCGCGCTGCGGCGATCGCGCGGTCGAGATCGGCAAGCTCGGCGATATCGTCGTCGCCCTCGCCGAGCTCCTTCTGGATGGCGCGCATCTGTTCGCGCAGCACGTGCTTGCGATTGGCGTCGCCGATCGATTCCCGGGTGCGTTCGTCGATCTCGCGGGAGACCTTCAGCACCTCGATGCGGTGCGACAGCAGGTCGAGCACCTTGTCGAGCCGCGTCTTGAGGTCGAACGTCTCCAGCAACGCCTGCTTCTCTTCCGCGCCGATATCCATGAGACCAGCGATCAGGTCCGCGAGGCGCGCCGGTTCCGCCACCGACTGGAGCGAGGACGCGATTTCCTCCGGCACTTGCGGCAACAGCTTCAGGACTTCGGCAGCGCGGTCCTTGAGCCGGTGTGCCCGCCCTTCGATGTCCGCATCGACGCGCTCGGGATCGTCGATAAACTGCACCCGCGCGACCGCGAACGGATAACCGTCCAGGAACTGCAGCACGCGGAAGCGCTTGGCGCCGTTGAAGATCGCGTGATGCGACCCGTCCGGCCCCGTGATGTAGCGCAGGACGTTGGCGGTGGTGCCGACCCAGTGCAGGTCGTCGGGGCCCGGCTCATCGACTTCGGCCATGCGTTGCAGCAGGAGGCCGACCGGGCGCTGCAGGCGCACCGCTTCCTGTACTGCCGCAACCGAGCGCTCGCGCCCCATGCCCAGCGGCATTACCATGCCGGGAAACAGGACGGCGCCGCGGACCGGGAGGATGATCAGCGCACCCTCGGGCACCGGCCGCGCTACGGCGTCTCGCCGCGGCACCGCGCCCGGCGCTGGCGCCTCGGCGCGCGCGCCGGCGTCGGCGGACGCGGGTACGACCTGCGATGTCGATTCTTCATTCATTTGCGGGCCAGGTCCTCTTGCGCAATCTCAGGGTGAGGCAGCCGTCCGTCAACTGCGGCGCGCCGAGTTCGAACTGCGCGCCCGGAAGCGGA
This sequence comes from Vicinamibacterales bacterium, assembly GCA_023717525.1. Taxonomy (GTDB): domain Bacteria; phylum Acidobacteriota; class Vicinamibacteria; order Vicinamibacterales; family JAMQPK01; genus JAMQPK01. Next base: position 1,433 of record JAMQPK010000017.1, read on the forward strand.
ATGCGCCGCTCGAAGAAGCCATACGGAATCTCCAGATGCCTGACCACCTGCACAGTCGCGGCGAAGGGCAGCACGCGCTCGCCGCGCACCACCAGCACGCCCGGCTCCGTGCGGATTTCCACCCGTCCCGCCGCCACGCCCGGCATGGCCACCACGATGACCAACTCCCGCTCGTCTTCGAACACGTCGACCGGCGGCTCCCACGTTTGCGCGCGGCCCGACGATGCCAGCCTGAAGAACTGTCGCTGCAGGCGTTCGGCCTGCGCGATGAGTTCGCACGCCTGTCCCCACATCCAGTCGGAAGGGTCAGGTCTGCGGAACATGAGCGTTGATCTTGGACGTGTTGCAGTTGGCACGGACGATCAGCAGGTTTTCGTTCATGAGGGAGGCGCCTCGGGGCCAGGGTGGGACGTGCTCCGCCGTCCCGCAATTTGGTCACCGGTCCAGAATGAGGCCAAATCGAGCCGATTCAAGCCGTGGGCGCCGTCGATCTGACCTTGCCACGAAACGCGGCGAGTCAGTGCTGCATTTGCATGTTCATTTGCTCGCTCGGCGGCGTCATGTTGTTCAAGTTGTCCATGATCCAGAGCGAGCCGGCGACGACGACGATCACGACGAGCAGGCCGAATGCGAGCGCCAGCACGTTGTTGGTGTTGTCCGGTCCGGTCGTGATGTGCAGGAAGAACACCAGGTGGACGCCCATCTGGGCAATCGCGAGGACGGCAAGGCCGAGTGGAATGCCGGGCCCCCAGAGCAGCGACGTGTTGGCGGCCCAGAAGGACGTGGCCGTGAGGATCACCGCCAGAACCAATCCGATCGTGTAGACGAGCACGCCGGACGACGTCCCGTCTTCCGAATCGGCAAGGACCGGCCTGTCTCCAGGCGCCCGATCGTGTTGTGTTTGCGTCATGGGCGGACTCCCATCAGAAAGACGACCGTGAACAGCCAGATCCAGACGATGTCGAGGGCGTGCCAGAACAGGGCAAAGCAGCGCAGGCGGCGCTCAACGGTGGCGCGAAAACCCATGATCGCGACCTGAGCCATCATCACTGCCAGCCAGACCAGTCCGACGGTAACGTGCAGCCCGTGGCAGCCAACGAGCGTGAAGTAGGCGGACAGAAAGGCGCTGTGCTGCGGGGTCGCACCGCTCGCGATCATGCCGGAGAAGTCGCGGAGCTCGAAGGCGAGGAACGCCGCCCCGAGCACGAAAGTGAGCACGGCAAAGGCGTAAGTGGCGCCCCGGCGCCGCGAATCGACGGCGAGCGACATCATCCCGCACGTGAAGCTCGAGACGAGCAGACAGGCGGTCTGGATCGCGACGCTCGCCTGATTGAAGAGGTCCGCACCGGTCGGGCCGCCCGCAGTCGAACGCACGAGCACCGCGTAGGCCGCGAACAGCGCCGAGAACATCACGATGTCGCTCAGGAGGAAGATCCAGAAGCCGTAGGCGACGACGACCCGCTTGGAAGCGGGGCCGGCTTCGCTTGCACTCGGCAGCGACTCTGGCTGGAGCGTTTCGATGGCAACCGCAACGTTCATGCCGCAACCTCCGCCTGGTGAGCGCGAGCGAACCGGGCGATCTGCTCAGCCGGTATCTCCACTTCCTCCTGCGCGCGAAAGGCAAAGGCCAGCACGGTCACGAAGGCGCCAAGGAGTCCCAGGCTCGCCATCCACCAGATGTGCCAGATCAGCGCAAAGCCGGTGACCACGGCAAAGAACGCGATGACGAAACCGGTCGCGCTGTTCTTCGGCATTTCGATCGGCCGGTACTCGCGCGCCCGTGCCGGCTGATCCTGATTCGCTCGCATCGCCTGCTTCCTGCCCCACCAGGCGTCCAGATCAGCGACCTGCGGCAGCACCGCAAAATTCCAGGCCGGTGGCGGCGACACAGTGGACCATTCCAGCGTGCGGCCGTGCCAGGGATCCCCGGTCGCGTCCCGGTATTGGTCGCGGCGGCGGATCGAGACGACGAGCTGTACGACCTGGCAGACAACCCCGCCGAGGATGACGACGGCACCCACCGCCGCGACCACGAGCCACGGTTGCCAGGCAGGGTTGTCGTAATGTTGCATGCGCCGGGTCATTCCCATCAGGCCGAGCACATAGAGCGGCATGAACGCCACATAGAAGCCGACCAGCCAGCACCAGAAGGAGGCACTTCCCCAGCGCTCGTCGAGCTTGAAGCCGAACGCCTTCGGGAACCAGTAGTTGTAGGCCGCCATCACGCCGAACACGACACCGCCGATAATGACGTTGTGGAAATGCGCGACCAGGAACAGGCTGTTGTGCAGCTGGAAGTCGGCGGGAGGGACGGCCATCAGCACCCCGGTCATGCCCCCGATGACGAACGTCACCATGAACCCGATCGTCCACAGGACCGGCACCGTGAACCGGACGCGCCCGCCGTACATCGTGAACAGCCAGTTGAAGACTTTGACGCCGGTCGGCACCGCAATGATCATGGTCATGACGCCGAAGAAACCGTTGACGTTGGCGCCGGCACCCATGGTGAAGAAGTGGTGCAGCCAGACAAGAAGGGAGAGGACGCAGATCGCCATGGTCGCGGCGACCATCGAGCGATAGCCGAACAGCGGCTTCCCGGAGAAGGTCGCGACGACCTCCGAGAACACGCCGAACGCCGGCAGGATCAGGATGTAGACCTCCGGGTGGCCCCAGATCCAGAACAGGTTGGCGTACATCATCGGATTGCCGTGCCCTTCGATCGTGAAGAAATGAAAGCCGAGATAGCGATCGAGCAGCAGCATCCCGAATGTCGCCGTCAGGACGGGAAAGACCGCGACAATGAGCAGGCTCGTTGCAAGGGAGGTCCAGCAGAACACCGGCATGCGCATGTAGCCCATTCCCGGCGCTCGCATCTTCAGAATCGTGGCGACGAAGTTGATGCCCGTCATCAGGGTGCCGATACCGGAGATCTGTACCGCCCAAAGGTAGTAATCCACCCCGACGCCGGGCGAGAGTTGCAGCCCGCTGAGCGGCGGATAGGCCCACCAGCCGGTCTTCGCGAACTCGCCGACCACCAGCGAGATGTTGATCAACAGCGCGCCTGCCGCGGTCAGCCAGAAGCTGACCGAGTTCAATGTGGGGAACGCGACGTCGCGGCTGCCAAGCTGCAGCGGCAGCACGAAGTTCATCAATCCGATCACAAACGGCATCGCCATGAAGAAGATCATGATCGCGCCGTGCGCCGTGAAGATCTGATCGAAGTGCTCGGGCGGGAGATACCCTTGCGCGCCGCCAGCCGCGACTGCCTGCTGCGCGCGCATCATGATCGCGTCGGCGAAGCCGCGCAGCATCATGACCAGCGCCAGCAGGCAGTACATCACGCCGATGCGCTTGTGGTCGACGGAGGTGAGCCACTCGTCCCACAGGTAGCGCCAATATCCCTTCAGCGTGATCCACCCCAGAACGAGCGCCACGACCAGGGCCATGAATGCCGACGCACCCATCACGATCGGCTGATCGAACGGGATCGCGCTCCAGCTGAGCTTGCCAAGGAGATTCATTTCTCGAGCTCCTGCGAACTCGAACGGACGAGCGGCGATGAAGCGTTCGCCACCAATACGCTGTTCACGATGTCATCGAACAGATCGGGAGTGACGGCGCGATAAGTGAAGGATGCAACCGCCTTGCTCGGCCTGGCCAGATCGGCATAGGTTTGTGCATCGAGCACCGGACCGGCGCCGCGGGCTGCCTCCACCCACTGCGCAAACTCCTCTTCCGACACCGCATGGACCGCAAAGCGCATGTCGGCAAAGCCGTCGCCGCTGAACATGGACGACAGTCCCCGATACGCTCCACGATGGTCGGCCTGCAGGTGAAGGCGTGTCGCCATTCCGGCCATCGTGTAGATCTGGCTGCCCAACTGCGGCACGAAGAAGCTGTTCATCGCCCCCGAGGAGGTCAGCTCGAAGCTGACCGGCGTGCCCACCGGTATGGTCAGTTGGTTGACGCTCGCGATGCCCTGCTCGGGATAGATGAACAGCCATTTCCAGTCGAGCGAGACGACCTGCACGTTGACAGGCTTGTCCGCAGAGACGATCGGCTTGGACGGCTCGAGGTCGTGCGCGCCGACCCAGGCGACGCCGCCGACCAGGAACACCGTCATGGCGGGGATCGACCAGACAAGTATCTCCAGGCGGCCGGAGTAGGTGAAGTCGGGCAGGTAGCGGGCGCGCTTGTTCGACGCGCGGAACCAATACGCGATGCCAAAGGTGGCGAGGATCGTCGGAATCACGATCGCCAGCATGATCCCGAGCGCGTTGAACAGGATCTGCCGTTCGGCGGCGGCGATGGGTCCTTTCGGATTGAGGACGCCTTCGGTGCAGCCGCCGAGCACCGCGGCGCTGATCAGGAGAACAGCCAGTACGCCCCGGCGCATGTCAGACCTCCCCGACGGCGGCGCCGACGAAACCGGGCACGGTTCGGACGGGGTGTTCCTGGGGTTCGACTCTCATGGCTTCGGCAGCGCTGCGAGCACTTGGTGGGCGCGTCGGTGACCAAGGATTTCCGCCGTGGTCGGCCAGGAGGGCCGCGAACAGCACGAACAGGTAGGAAATGGAGAACACGAACAGGCGCCGCGCAGCGCGCCGGTCGGCCTCGCTGCTTCGATGCAGCCGGTACGCGAGCAAGATGAAGACTGAACCGCAAATCGCGGCGGCCGCACCGTAGATCGTGCCGGCGAACCCCAGTGCCGACGGGAGCAGCGAAATCGGGACCAGAAGAGCGCTGTAGAGGAGGATCTGCCGCGTTGTCGCGGCCCTTCCGGCAACAACCGGCAGCATGGGGACGCCGGCACGCGCATATTCGTCACTGCGGTTGAGCGACAGTGCCCAGAAATGAGGCGGCGTCCACAGGAAAATCATAAAGAACAGAATGAGCGGCTCGAGCCCGATCTCCCCGCTTGCCGCTGCCCAGCCGATCACCGGCGGCAGCGCGCCGGCGACGCCGCCGATGACGATGTTCTGGGGCGTGTGCCGCTTCAGCCACACCGTGTACACAACGACGTAGAAGAAGATCGCGAAGGCAAGCAGCGCCGCCGCCTTGACGTTGGCCGCGAGTCCGAGGGCGGCAACCGCGCCGCCGGCAAGGACAAGTCCGAACACGAGCGCTTCGGCGCGCGAGACCCTGCCGCGAGGGATCGGCCGCTTGGCGGTGCGAGCCATCAAGGCATCGATGTCGGCCTCATACCACATATTGAGCACACCGGCGGCGCCAGCCCCCGCAGCGATTGCAAGGACTGCAATCGACCCGAGGAGCGGATCAAAGCCGCCCGGGGCAACCGTCAAACCGACAAACGCGGTGAAGACGGCGAGAGACATCACCCGTGGCTTGGTGAGCGCGAGGAAATCAGGTAACCGCCCTAACAGCGGGCGCAGGCGCAGGCGCGAGAGGAGAACCGCTGCGAGCTGCATTGCCGGTCCTCTTCAGCCTTCGCGATCGCCGCCGATTCGATCAGCTCGGCGCCCGACGAGGAGACGCCGGGCCATTCGACGCGACGTCGCCCGATTCGTCATTGCGGTCGAGGCGTGCGTCGCCGCAGATGCTGGCAGACTTCACAGCGCATTCCTCGATCCCGTCCAGCTCGTTCCACAGCTTGTCGAAGTACGCGCGGAGATCGGACTCGAACAGCAGCCCACTCTGCAACGAGCCACCACGCTTCGATTTCATCTTCGATTTCATGTGAGCTCCTCGTCACTGATGAGGGCCGCGCTTTCGCCAACAGGACTTCTACTCATCGCGAGCCAGCGCGCCTGCTGACTCCATGTTGTATTGAAGGCGGATCGCGTGTCAGCGGCGTTACACGCGATGCGCCGCCGCGTTACGATTGTAACGATCGGCTCATCGGCGTTATGCGCACCTACGCGTCACGGCGCAACGCAAGCTCCTTGTGACTTTTCAATGCAGCGTCTGGAGGTAGGCGACCAGGGCGGCGCGTTGTTGCGCGTCGGCCATTCCCGAATACGGCATGGTGTTGCCGGGCACCAGCTGCTGCGGATTGGCGACGAACGCGTCGAGGTTCTGCGGCGTCCACGTGAGCTTCGAATTCTTCAGGGCGCTGCTGTAGTTGAAGCCGGGTACGGAGCTCGCGGCCTGGCCGACGACGCCGAACAGCGTCGGGCCCATGCCGTTGCTGCCCGGCGCGACCGAATGGCACACGGCACACGCCGCATAGGCCTGCTTGCCTTGCGCGACATCGGATGGAGATGGTGCCGCCGCCATCGCACAAGGTGTCGCTACGGCCAGCACGATTGCGGCAAGAGAACGGAGTGTCATGGTCTATTCCTTTCTAAAGAATGATCGCATCGCGTTTGCACCGGGCGCCCCGATCCGTTCGCGACGAATCCGATCATCGTCCCGCAACGCGACGGCAGAATTTCAATTCGGATGGCGCGGCGTTACGGGTGAAATGCCGCTCGACTCGCAGGTCGAGGATCGGTCGCTCAACTTTGCGGGCCTGAACCTCTGTACCCTTCGGCCCCAGTCGGTCTCAGCCACATAAATGTGGCCCTTCGAATCGACCGCCAGCGTGTGCGCATGGGTAAATTCGCCGAGCTGGTGGCCCGGTCGACCGAAGCTTGAGAGGATCCCGCCACTGGCGCGATCGAGAATTTTCACCTGTTCGTCGCCGCCATCGACTACGAACATGTACCTTTGCTCGCGGTCCGGCGAAAATCCGATCCACCAACTGGTTCCCCAATCATCGGGAAGGGCGCGCCCTCTCCTGATCCAGATGTTCTTCTTGAAGTTCCCCGCTTTGTCGAACACTTGAATCCGATCACCCTGCCGATCGCAAACATAGACGAGATCGTCGTTCCCAAGACGCACGCAATGCACGACCCGCATGAATGCGCCACCAACGCCCGCATCCGCCTCCTCTTTCGTGCCCTGACGTCCCCATTGCCTGAGGAACCTTCCGTCCCGGTCGAATACGGCGATGCGGCTGTTGCCATATCCGTCAGCTACGTAAACATCCCCATTTGCGGGGTCGATGGCCATATCGGAAGGCATATAGAGCTGCGTGCGGCCCAGGTTCATGGGCCGTCCTTCGAGCGTGCCGTCAGAGGTATCCACAACGCCCCGCCTCCCGATCTGCATCAGAAGCCGTCCGTCGTGGCTGTATTTCTGAATGATTCCGTCGCCGCTGCCGGCGGTCCACAGATTGTTTTCGTGGTCGAATGTGCAGCCATGGGTCGTGTTCGGGACCGTCTTCCAGTCGCCGAAGCTGTTCACAACATTGCCTGCTTCATCAAATTCAATGAACGGAGGAGCCTGATGGGAGACTTCCGCCTCCTTGTCTGTCATGTCGTTCCGATTGACGATGAACACATGATCCTGGCCGTCCACGCAGACACCGCTAACTTGGCCGGCGACCCAATTCCCGGGTAGCGGTCTTGGCCAGTTGGGATCCACTTCGTACTCGAGCGTGCTGCCCTGTGCCTGCGCTCTGCAGATGGCTCCGAACATGACAACGAGGCCAAGGCACAGCAAAACCACCCTTGGAAATCGCATCTCGTGTTTCATTTTTCCTCCAGGCTGTGTCAAGGCTCCTGGTCGTCGTTCGCGGGCGGCAGGAGGTTACCGAACACTCTCCAGTTCCGACTCGGGCACCGTCGGGTAATCGGCGTAGCCCTTCGGTCCCGGGGTGTAGAACGTGGATGCGTCCGGCGCATTCGCTGCCGCTCCCGCCTTCCATCGCGCAATGAGATCCGGGTTGGCGAGGAACGGCCGCGCGAAGGCGACCAGGTCGCACCTGCCTGACTCGATATCACGTTCGGCGCGTACCGCGTCGTAGCCCCCGGATAGAATCAGCGTGCGCTCGAACTTGCTGCGGAACGTCGCTTTCATTGAATCCGGCACCGGCGGCGCTCCCATCGACGAATGATCGACTAGATGGATGTAGAGCAGGCCAGTGGCATTGAGCCGGCTCGCGAGATAGGCGTAATCCGCTTCCATCGCCGCGTAGCCAGGCATGTCGTTGTACACGCCGAACGGCGAAAGGCGAATACCGACCCGGTCCTTGCCGACGGCCGCGATCACGGCAGCAGTGACTTCCAGCACGAAGCGCACACGGTTCTCGATGGATCCGCCGTAACGATCCGCACGCCGATTCGACGTCGGGCGAGTGAATTGCTCGAGCAGATAACCATTGGCTCCATGCAGCTCGATGCCGTCGAATCCCGCCGCGATGGCATTGCTGGCCGCCTGCGCGTACTCGCCGACCGCCGCCTCGATGTCCGCCTCGGTCATCGCATCCGGCATTGCATTGGGTTTCATGCCCCCGGCATCGGTGTAAATCTCCCCCGCGGCCGCGATGGCCGACGGCGCGACGATGCGGGCCCCTGCCGGCAGGTTGAGCGGATGGCCGATGCGCCCGCAATGCATCAGCTGCACGAACATCTTCCCGCCCTGCGCATGAACCGCGGCCGTGACCGGCTTCCAGCCGGCAACCTGCGCCGCGGAGAAGATCCCGGGTATGCGGGCATAGCCCAGTCCATTGGGCGCCGGCGACGTGCCTTCTGAGATGATCAGTCCGGCGGATGCGCGCTGCGCGTAGTATTCCGCCATCAGTGCGTTGGGGATGTTGCCGATCGCGCGATTGCGCGTCATCGGCGCCATGACCAGGCGATTCTGAAGCGGGACCGATCCGAGCGTGGTCTTCGCAAAGAGTAAGGACATAGGCTCGCACCTCATACCGTCTTCGGCAGCAACCTATGTTGCAACAGAAGACGAAGGGTCCCGACCGCAATCAGTGCGACGACGATGTTTGCAGCGACAAATAGATACGGCGCGATCAACGCGACGGCGCCCGTGGTGCCGCGCTCGACCATGTAAAGCGGCACGGCGGCAAGCGCCGTGGCGCCGAACGTGAAGGCCCAATAGGACGGCGAAAACGGTTGCTGCAAGATCCAGGGCAGCAGACGTAGCAGCAGGAGCGCTTGCAGCACTCCGTATCCCAGCATGGCATTGACGAGCAGGTCGGGTACGCCGGCGGTCACGCTGAGGTAGGCGACGCCCCCGACTACCGGGGGGGCGAGCTGGATGCCGAGGGTCGGTCGCAGCGGCGCAGGGATTTCGGTCACGGTGTACAACCGATGCAGCAGCACCGATTCGATCGCGAGCCAGGAAAACAGCCCGGCGCCGAAGGCGAGCTGACCCCAATCGGGACGGCCGAGCGCAGCGGCGGCCGTTGCGGTGACGAAGGCGCCCGCGACCGAAGGCAGATAAAGGACTGGCGTCGTGGCGCCGGGATCGCGGCCGCCGCGCCACAGGATGCCAGTTCGCCAGATGGCGAAAGCGAGCGTGAAGGACGCTCCAAAGGCGAAAGCGATCTGCGCAGCAAGCCGCGAATAGGGAAGGACAGCAATGGAGATGAGCATCGTCGCGACGCCGATGAGCCCCACGAAGCAACACTGGATCGGATCTTCGAGCTCTCGAACCGCCTCTTCGCGGCTGTAGATCCACTTGGCCGCATAAAGAACCAGCGCAAGCCCCCAGACGATCCCGGCGGTAAACATCAACGCTTCGCCGATGATGGACGGCAGCTGCCAAACCCGCCCCGCGACGCGCCATGCGCCGCCCAGTCCCGCAAGGCCCAGAACGATCCCGAAAAACGAGACGGGCAAGGCGATGTGGCCCCCGGCGCTGGATCGTCGCTCGCCGGTGCGCGCGTCGATAACCGCCCCAAATCCATCGCGCTGCGTTTCCTGCTGGAGACTTCGAGATGTTTCCATCACCGCAATGTGGGCGCGAGCGATGTCCACCACATTTCGGCGCGATGCCGATCTATTTCATTCGAAACCTCCACCCTCCGCGTTCGTAGCGAGCATCAGCCCGAATACGCGCCGCAATTAATGCGCTTCCTCGAGTCAGCGCAATACGCGCCCGAAACACTCCGCGATGTCTTTGCTCTGCAACGGCTTGCGCAGCACTTCCCGGACCCCGACCACCCGCGCACGCTCGTCCAACGGTGCGCCGCTGTAGCCACTCATCAATACGATCGGGATGTCGGGCCGCAGCAGGCTGATCTCGCGAGCGAGATCGGTGCCCATGAGGTCGGGCATCGTCTGATCGGTCAGGATGATATCGAAGCGCTGTGGCGCTTCGCGAAACGCAGCCAGCGCGGCCTTGCTGGCGGTGAATCCGACGGGCTCGTAACCGAGCTTGGCCAGGATTTCTTCGGCGAGCGCAGCAAGCGCTTTCTCGTCGTCGACGATCATGACCGTTTGCCCATGGCCTCGCGGTAACGCGGTAGCGATTTCAGCCGAAGGGACGCTCGCTTCGCCGGCAAGCGGTAAACAGATCGTGAACGCCGTGCCGCGACCCACGGTCGTGCGAACGTCTATCACACCCCCGAGATCCGCCACGATTCGATGCACCAGCGACAGACCCAGGCCGGTACCCCCGCCGGCGCCCCTGGTGGTGAAAAAGGGGTCGAACATCCGCTCGAGCACGTCCGGCGGAATGCCACTGCCGGTGTCGCTCACGCACAGCCGCACGTAGGCGCCCGGCGCGAGATTGCCGTGCGATAGCCGGCGGTCTTGTGGCAACTCCTCGCAATCCAGAACTACATCGAGCACACCGCCGTTCTCCATCGCCTGTAGCGCATTCGTGCAGAGATTCATCGTCACCTGGTGCAGCTGGGTCGCGTCACCCACGATCGCCGCGTCGCCAGCCTCGAGATGTCGGTCGAGACGTACGCCGGGCCCAAGTGCTGTGGCAAGCAGCTCGAGCGCTTCGTCGATCACGGCCTGCACGTTGATGAGACCCCGTTCGCCTACGCCACTGCGACTGAACAGCAGGATGCGTTCGACGAGCGACTTGGCGCGACTGCCGGCTTGCATCACGTTGTCGAGATAGCGGCGCACATCGCTGCCTTCCTGCGCGCCCTTTTGCGCGAGCTCGCCGTAGCCCAGGATCGCTCCGAGAATATTGTTGAAGTCATGCGCGATGCCGCCGGCCAGCGTGCCTATCGCTTCCATTTTCTGTGACTGGCGGAGTTGAGCCTCCAGCCGCTCCTTCTCCGCCTCCGCGTTCTTGCGCACGGTGATGTCGCGAAAATTCACCACCACGGCCTGCACGCTGGGTTCATGCAGCAGGTTGCTCAACGTCGTCTCGAGCCAGCGCCACGACCCGTCCTTGTGCCGAGCCTGAGCCTCGTAGGTCACTACCTTCTCCGGTTCGCGGATCACCTCGGCCCATGCCGCTTCCCTGTGCTGAAGATGATCCGGATGGATATGGTCAACATTCCATAGCCGAGCGACCTCTTCGGGTGTATAGCCGAGCAGCCGTTCCGTCGAGGGGCTGACGTAGATGTAGCCCTTCGCGAGACCATCCAATATGATCCCGTCCGAGCCGTACTCAATCATGGCCCGAAAGCGCCTCTCGCTCCGCTGCACCGCTTCCTCAGCCTCCTTCCGGTCGGTGATGTCCGACACGGCCCCCACGAACTCGAGGTCGCCCGGTGAACTCGGCGAGGCATGGCCGATGACGTGGACATGTTTGACGCTATCATCCGGCATCAGCAAGCGATGCTCGAAGTCAAGAATGGTCCCTTCCCGGTACGCTCGGTCGACAGTCTGCCGGACGAAATCCCTGTCGTCGGGATGGGTTCGCTGCAGTATCGACTCCAAGGTAGGCTTCACCGCTCGATCGTGTTGAAAGATCTTGTAGGTTTCCTCCGACCAGTGAATTTCTCCGCTCAGAACATTCCAACCGAAGCTTCCGGTCGAGCTGATTCTCTGCCCCTCGGCCAGGAAAGCCTCGCTGCGGCGCAATTGCTGCTCGGCCTGCTTGCGCTCGGCTCGGTCGCTGGCTTCGCGCAATGCCCGGCGCACGGACGTGACGATCCTCGATAGTCGCTCCTTGAGCACGTAATCCGTTGCGCCGATCTTCAATGCGTCGATCGCCAACTCTTCGCCCAGCGCCCCGGAAACGAAGATAAACGGAACATCGGGGCAGCGTTCCAGCGCGATCCTCAGGGCGGAAAGGCCGTCGAACGAAGGCAGAGAAAAATCCGCCAGGATGAGGCCGAATGCTTCGTTCTCGAGCGCGGCAGTGAAATCGTCCCGGGTCTCGACGCGCGTGACCTGGCAGGTGATGCCTCCGCTCTCGAGAAGACCTTGAACGATTTCCGCGTCCCTGGGATCGTCTTCAAGATGCAGAACGCGCAACGAAGAGTCCATGGATGAGGTCGACCTCGCCGCCGCCATCGAACTCATTTCTTTGCTACGCTGCCCGGCGGCGGCTCATTGATGACCGCCCAGAAGACGCCAAGCTCCTTGATGGCATTGACGAACTCGTGGAAATCGACCGGTTTGACCACGTAGGCGTTCACGCCGAGCTGATAGCTCGCCACCATGTCCTTTTCCTCCCGGGAAGAGGTGAGCACCACGACCGGGATGACCTTCAGCTTGTCGTCGGACTTGATTGCCCGCAGCACTTCCAGTCCGTCGACCTTGGGCAGTTTCAGGTCGAGCAGCATGACGGCAGGATTCTCCCCGGTGCGCGTTGCAAAGGCTCCCCGGCAATGCAGGTAGTCCAAGGCATCTACGCCGTCGCCAACCACGAAGACCTCGTTCGCAAGGTTGTATTCCGCCAGAGCCGTGAGCGTAAGCTCGACGTCTTTGGGGTCATCCTCGACCAGCAAGATACGTCCCAATCCGCTCATGGTTCACAACTCTCCCTAGGGTTTTGGAACGGAGAAATAGAAGGTGGCGCCCTTGTCGACTTCGCCCTCCGCCCAGACCCGGCCGCCGTGACGAGCCACGACGCGCTGAACCGTGGCCAATCCTATGCCGGTGCCTTCGAACGCTTCAGACTTGTGCAGACGCTGAAACACGCCGAACAGCTTGTGCACGTACTTCATGTCAAAGCCGACGCCGTTGTCCTAGACGAACACCACGACCTCGTCGTGTTTTCCATCGGCACATCCTATATCGATCCTGGCTTGCGGCCGCGTGCCCGTGAATTTGACGGCGTTGGAAATGAGATTGGCCAGCGCGACCCTCAGCATCGCGCGGTCACCAAAGACACCGGGTAATGCGTCCACGTTCCAGGCGATGTCGCGTCCCTCGGTCTCGCTCTCGACTTCGCTGCGGATTTCTCCTACGAGCTGTCCCAGGCTTACCAGGGTGTTCTGCGTCTCGGCACGTCCTATCCTCGAGAAAGCGAGGAGGTCATCGATCAAGGCACCCATCCTCGTTGCCGATTCCCGGATCATCATCACATATCGGCGGCTCTTGTCGTCC
>JAMQPK010000080.1 GCA_023717525.1 Vicinamibacterales bacterium
TAAGGAGTCCGAGGACCACCACCAGGGCGAGGGAGGGACGGGACATCGGCTTCGCTCCTTGTCTGCCTTCAGGCGGTCACTATCCTAGTCCTACGGGTGCTCCGCGAGAGCGATCTTTTTCACCGCATCGCATCCCGCTGCCAGTCCGCCGTCACACGCCCGCTTGAACAAGGTCGAGGCACGAACTAAATCCACAGCCACGCCTTGCCCACTGGTATAGAGGACACCGAGGTCGTAGCAGCCAGCCATATCTCCTTCGTCGCAGCCGCGCCTGAAGTACGTCACCGCCTGCGCAGTGCTCTTCGCAACGCCTTCGCCATTGGCGTACAACAGGCCGAGATTGGTGCAGCTTCGTCCGTGGTCTCCGCTGCATCCTTGCTGATACAGCCTCGCGGCGTTCGCGAGGTCTTTCGTCACGCCTTGCCCTGTCGCGTAGAGCACGCCAAGATTGGTGCAGCCGGCCGAGAATCCGCCGTCGCAACCGCGCCGAAACAACGTTGCGGCGCGAGCCAGGTCGAGCGCGACACCCTGGCCTTTCTGATAGAGCTCGCCGAGATTGGCGCAGCCGATAGCGTTCTCCGTGTCGCACGCCCGCTGAAACAATGGTGCAGCCTGCGCGAGATCCACGGCGACGCCTTCTCCCGTTGCGAACAGAACGCCGAGATCGAAGCACGCGATCGCATCGCCTAAGTCGCATCCTCGCCGGTAGAACGTCGTGGCGCGCGCGGGGTTCTTGGCGACGCCGCGGCCGTTCGCATGCAGCAGTCCGAGATTGAGGCAGCTGACGGCGGATCCGCCGTCGCAGCCGCGTTCGAACAGGGTGGCGGCTCGAGCGAGGTCTGCGGCCACGCCGAGCCCGTTCGCGTACAGGTCGCCAAGGTCGTAGCAGCCAGATGCATCGCCGCGGTCGCACCCGAGCTGATACAACGTCGCGGCGTATTCGAGATCGACATCGACTCCCCGGCCGTTCGCATAGAGAGAACCGAGGTTCGTGCAACCGGCCGCGTCATCCCCCTCGCAACCCCATCCATAGAACGGCGCGGCCTGCTTCAAATCTCTGGCGACACCCTGTCCGGTCGCATACATCACACCGAGATTGGTGCACGCGGCAGCCGCGTATGCGTCGCAGGCGCGCTGAAACAGCGATGACGCTCGAACGACATCAACCGCGACGCCCTGCCCCTTCAAATACAGAAGAGCAAGATTGAAGCAGCCGACGCCATCTTCTCCGTCGCAGCCGCGTTGGTAAAGGGCGATGGCGCGAGCAGGATCTTCGGTAACGCCCTGCCCCTTCGCGTGCAGAACGCCGAGGTTGCTGCAGGCGCCGGCGATGCCGGCGTCGCATGCGCGCTGAAACAAGGTTGCCGCGCGAGCGAGGTCGAGGGCGACGCCCTCCCCGTTCATGTGGAGGACGCCGAGATTGAAGCAGGCGCTGGCGTTGCCGTTGTCGCAGAGTTCTTGAAGGCGCGCTGCGTTTGCGTCCTGCGGCGTGGCAACAGCCGCGTACAGCAGGGCGACCAAAAACACCGAGACGCTCGTCAGCGACCGAACCATGGAGATCGGATCGGATGGTATACCTGAGGAGCGCCGAGGCGATGCCGTTTTTTTCTTTACTGGCGACAGCGTGCCGCCACGCACGCGAGCGCGGTTGCCAAGAGCACGAGGGTTCCGGGCTCTGGAACTGTCGTCGAGGGTGGTGGCGCCGGAGTGTAGTTGTACTGAATTGTCATCGATCCTGAGGACTGAACGCCGTTGATGAAGACCGGTGCGCCCGTCGACAATGCGACGGACCAGGTCTGAAAGAGATCGACCTCGTTGACAGGAAGCACACCTTCGTAGAAGTCCGCTCGCTGGCCAGTGATGCTCGTCGGCGGTTGAAGAGATCCGAGCGTTGAGCTTACCGATGGGAACGCGTTTCCGGTGAGATCGGTCGTGCTGTTCAGCGTGAAGCCGTAGGAAAACGTCGTCGCCAGTGCGAAGCCTTCCCCAGCACCCGTCGCGTGCCCCGGCAGACGGAAGACAGCGTCGCTGTTGAAATCAAAGTAAGTGTCCCCGAAGCCCAAGAAACGCTGGTTCACCACCAGCTGATAGTCGTAGGGGATCGGTATCGGCGGAAAACCAGGCACATAGGGCGTCGCTGTGCCGGAGACCACTAGGTTTCCGAAGATGTCGATGCTTACGCTGTCCAGCGTCCCCAGCGCGGGATCGAACGGCGTCATCCCAATGGCGCCGAACCCGGAGGCGGAGAACGTGCTCACGTACGCAATGGTCGCGGCGGACGCTGGACGCGCCGCGGCGAGGAGGCCAACCAGCATGACGGCGACGACATGGGCTCGAATGCGATTCATGGGTGACGTTCAATTTGCAAGACGGCGTCCATTGCGCGGACCCCGGATTTCCTGAGATGACCAGACGACGTCGGCGAGCTGACTCTCTGTCGCACAACTTTAGTCTGACGGGGCGGCGCCTTCGTCGCGGCAACCTACCGAAGCGAGACATCCCAGACGCGCTGGAATCGCGACGTGCCCTGCGGGCCGGTCACTTCGAGCGTGACGACAAAATCGCCCGAGCGCGGGAACGTATGTTGCGGATTCTGTTCAGTTGAGCTTCCGCCATCGCCAAAATCCCATTTCCAGGCCGTCACGTTGCCGGCCGACTGGTCCTTGAACGCGACGAGCCGCTTGCTCATATCGACAACCTGAAACGTCCATGCGGCTTGAAACGCCTTCTGGAAGCGCGCCTCGAGCGGCATCAACTGAAACCCCACGAGCTGATCGGCATTGCCGAAGAACGTCTGCTTGTGCGACAGGTTCCAGAATCCCACACGGCCCCGCGCGTTCACGTCGTCGTAGTCGATGAGGCACCACGACAGGCCGATGAGCGCGTTCTCCTTCAATTGCGATTCGACAGCGTGCTGCGGTCCATCGCAACTGGCGTAGTCGAAAGGCGTGATCCAGAACTCGAGGACGAGTTTGCCAGACTCTCCTGGCTTGAAACTGTAGTCGTACGCCGCGTTGGCGTACGGCAGCTCCTTCGTGTACTGCGCGCAACCCCACGCCATCGTCCAGTCTTTGTCGCCCGGCGGCGTGAAGATGTGGTAGTTCTGCGCGTGGACGCCGTGGAAGGCGAAATGCGCATCGGGCCGCGTGACGCGAGGATCAAGTTCCGAACGAGGACCGACGGCTTCGGGTGTCCAGACATCTCGGTGGTAGATGTCGATGAGCGGGCCGCCGGACAAATCGCCGTCGACGACGACCTCGAAGATATCGTTGTGCAGTCCCTGCGCGGCGAAGTCCCAGTAGTTGTCGAAGCCCTCGTAAAGAAAATAGAGGCGGTTCAGCCCCTTTACCCACCCGACCTTCACTTTCACATCGAGGTTCTTCGTGTCGTGATTCATCCCATGGCCCTGCTCGGTGTCCATGAGCTGATCCATCCCGACGGCGTAGCTGTCGGGCACGAGCGCCCAGTCGTCCACCTTGCCATCCACGCGCGGAATCTGATTCGCCGGGAACTGGAAGATCCTGAACGTGACGTCCTTCCGTTCCAGCGCAAACGGCGACGAGCTGAAAAGAACGGCGATGAAGACCACGAGTGTGCGTCGCATCTATAAGTCCTTTGCGGCTGCGTCCTGGAAAGCGATTCTCACGTCCGAATTGTCCGGATTCCCCTTACCGGTTCGCTGGAACATCACTATCCAGATTAGATTCCGAGTTGGGTCGGCCCAGCTTTGCGTGCTGTACGCGCCGCCATGGCCGAACGAGCTCGGCGAGAGCACCTTGTTGGCGTCCATTGCCTGCGGCTCTTCGACCACGCAGAAACCGAGACCCCACGGCATGCCGGGCCGCGCTCGAAGGTCGCCGGTCTGCTTGCGCGTCATTTCCGCAACGGTTTGTTTCTTGAGAATACGCCGGCCGCCAAGTTCGCCGCCATTCAGCATCATCTGATAGAAGCGCGCCACGTCCTCGGCGGTTGAAAACAACCCCGCGCCGCCCAAAGCCGGCCGCCCGCGATCGGTGACGTCGGTGCTGTACATGTAAGAAATCGTCGTTTCGCGGAGCTTACTCTCCGCGGATACCCACTGATAGCTGCGGGCCCAACGATCCTTATCTGATGGAGAAACCCAGAAGCTCGTGTTCTTCATCCCGAGCGGATCGAACACGCGCCTTTGCATGAATCGATCGAACGGCATCCCGCCGGCCACTTCGACGATGCGCCCCAGAACGTCGAAGCCGGCCGTCGAATATCTCCACTGAGTGCCTCGTGGAAGCGCGAGCGGCATCTGTGCGATCGCCTTGCTCGTCTCCGAAAGACTCAGGTGCGGGTCGCGGCTGTTCAACTCTCCAAGGCCGCTCGTGTGGCTAAGAACCTCCCGCAGCGTGATCCCCTTGCCCGCGAACTCCGGCAGGTACTTCTCGACGGCGTCGTCCAGGTGCAGCTTGCCCTCGTCTACGAGGATGCCGATGCACACGGCGGTGATCGGCTTGCTCATGGAGGCGATCCAGAAGATGTCGTCCGTGCGCATCTTACGGTCGGTCGCGAGATCGGCCTTTCC
>JAMQPK010000110.1 GCA_023717525.1 Vicinamibacterales bacterium
CCGGTTTCAGGGTCGGCCGCCGGCGATGCCCATCCCACGCGATGAGGAGGCACGTCGCTTTGAAAGATGTTGAACTTGTATTCCCAAATAACTTTTCCGGACTCAGTGTCGAGCGCCATCACGCGCTCCTGCAGCGCAACGCCGCGTCCGGACGGGTTCTGCACATACACGCGATTACCCATCACGATCGGCGCCGAGCGACCGCCGAACGGAACGCGCCAGAGCAAATTTGTTTTGAGGTCCCATGAATCGGGGAGGCCGGTCTCGAGCGAGATGCCATCGCGGTTGGGGCCCCGTGCTTCGGGCCAGTCTCCGAGCGCGACTTGCCGCGGTCCCTGCGCCCAGGCCGTCACGGCGAACGTCAGCGAAACGACGAGTGCAGCGAGAAGTTTTTTCAGCATGAGAATATCTCAGTGAATAGAATGACGATGTTACTTGAATACGTCCGGCCCGGAAAGGCTGCTTACGAGGTGAAGGCAATGGTCCGCAAGACGGTCGGTACGCTCCTGTTGGTGCTCATGTGTGCCCCCGCCCTGTACGGCCAAAGTCATCGCAGCTCGATACGTGGGCGCGTCGAGGATCCATCCGGTGCGGTGGTCATCGGTGCGGCCGTCACCGTGGTGAACGAGGCAACCGCTGAAACGCGGACGACCGCCACCGGCAACGATGGCGCGTTTGCGGTAACGGAACTCGAACCTGGGCAATGGCGCGTCGAGATTTCGGCGCAGGGCCACAAGACCTATGTCGAGCAGCTGACGTTGCAGGTGAATCAAGAGCGGCGCGTCGACGCGCGGTTGCAGATCGGCGCGCTGGCCGATCGCGTCGAGGTGACCGCTCCGCTCGTCGATGTCCGCCGCGGCACGCCGTCGATGGGAACGGTCGTCGGCAATCGCCAGATTCTCGACATGCCGCTCGACGGACGAAACTTCATGGAGCTCACGTTGCTTGCGCCCGGGGCAGTCCCTGCAGCGCAGGGATCGGCAGGGTCGGTCCGCGGTGATTTTTCGCTCAGCGTGAACGGCGGACGCGAAGACTTCAACAGCTTCCTGCTCGATGGCGGCGACAACGTCGATCCGAAGCTGAACACTGCCGGCGTCAGGCCGCCGATCGATGCCATTCAGGAGTTCGAAGTGTTGACGAGCACTCCCGAGGCGGCGTTCGGCCGTCAGGCCTCGTCGCAGGTGAGCGTGGTCATGAAGTCGGGTACGAACAGGGCGCAGGGCACCGCGTACGATTTCTTCCGCAACGGCGCGTTGGATGCACGGAACTACTTTGCTCCGAAGGACGAGCCCGCGCCCGAGTATTCGCGAAATCAGTTCGGCTTTTCGATGGGTGGACCGGTGGTCCGCGATCGCACCTTTTTCTTTGCCGACTATGAGGGCACGCGATCCGACGAGGGCATCACCCGTGTCACCACCGTGCCGACCGCGGCGGCGCTTGCATCGATCCCCGCCTTTCTGACGCACCCTGTTGGCCGCGCGATTGCCGGACTCTACCCGAGTCCGAATCGGCCCGGGCTGAGCGGGAACTTTGTGTCTTCGCCGACGCAACAGGACCACACCGATCACTTCGACGTGCGCAGCGACACGACGTTGGGCGCCTCGCTCGATGTGATGGCTCGGTACAGCTTCGCCGACAGACGACTGTTCGAGCCGTTCGCTGGCCCCGGCTTCTCTCTTGTGCCGGGCTACGGAAACGACGTCGCGCGCCGTGGGCAGAATTTCGTCGCCAGTGCCACGCATGTCGTGTCGTCGACGCTCCTGAACGAAACGAGAGCGGGGTTCAACCGAGTGTCGGCCAGCGTGTTTCCGGAGCTCGGCGGCGCTACCAACAGCAGCGTCGGCCTGCCGGTGCTGTCCACCAACCCGAGGGACGCCGGATTGAGCCTCGTCAGCGTCTCCGGCTACTCGCCGCTTGGGCACGAGTACAACAACCCGCAGAGCGGGACGACGAACACGTTTCAGTTCGCCGATACGCTTACGTGGAACCGCGGCGCTCATCTTGTCAAGGCCGGGTTCGACGCCAGGATGATCCGCCAGGATGCCTTTCGCGACGTGCTGTCGAGGGGGACGCTGGGTTTCACCGGGGCGATCGCGGGTGATGCGCTCGTGGAGCTGCTGTCGGGCATCACGACGTTCACCACAGCCGCGCGTCTCGACAATCCTCAGAACCTTCGCACTGAATCGTACGCGGGGTTTGTACAGGACAGCATCCGGCTCCGGCCGGATGTGACGGTGTTCGCGGGGCTGCGGTACGACGTCACATCGCCCCCGGTCGATGCCACCGATCGAGCGACGCTCTACGACCCGCAGACGGGGGCGCTGACGCCGGCGGGAACCGGTGGCCTTCCGCGCTCCGGGTACGACACCGATCGCAATAACTGGGGACCGCGACTTGGCGCGGCCTGGACGGTCGATGCGGCGGGTACAACGGTGGTGCGCGGTGCATATGGCCTGCTCTACAACCAATCGGCCCTCGCGCCGAGCGAGGGGTTGTACTTCAACGCTCCCTACTTCAACTACTCGTTGTACTTCACGTCCCAGTTTGGACTGGTGACGCTGAGCGACCCGTTCCCGAGCACGTTCCCGTTCCCGACGCCGAACTCGGCGCTCGGCTTTCAGCGCGACCTGCGCACGCCGTACCTGCACGAGTACAACCTGACACTTCAGCGCCAGCTCAGTCCGACACGCGTTGCCGAGGTCGCCTACGTCGGCTCGCGAGGCCGGAATCTGAGTGCGTCGCGCGACATCAATCAGCCGCGGCCCAGCCCCGCGCAGCCGAATCTCCGGCCCGATCCCAGGTTTGCGGACATCACGCTCATCGAGTCGCGTGCACGTTCGGAGTTCGACAGTTTTCAAACGCGCTTCCAGCAGCGCTACGACTTCGGCTGCACGATGCTCGTGGCGTACACGCTCGGCAAGTCGATGGACGATGCGTCAGGATTTTTCTCGAGCGCCGGCGA
>JAMQPK010000132.1 GCA_023717525.1 Vicinamibacterales bacterium
ACGAGCTGAGCAAAGCGGCGGAGACGCTGGGTGATGCTCTTGAAATTCACCTGCTGCTCGGCAGCCTCTATCGCGAAAAGGGACAGGTGGCGCGGGCGATCACGATTCATCAGAGCCTGCTGCAGCGCCCCCAGCTGACGCGCCTCGAGCAGGCTCACGTACTGCTCTGCCTGGGCCTCGACTTCAAGCGCGGCGGCTTCGTCGACCGCGCCCTCGAGGCATTCAATGAAGTGCTTCGTCTCGATCCGGACAATCAATATGCGCTGCTGAACATCGAGAAGCTGCACGAGGATCAACACCAATGGCAGGAGGCGTATGAGGTTCGGCGGTCGCTCGGAAGCCAGAGCGGCACAGACGATGCCCGAAGCCAGGCGATCCTGGCATTTCTCGAAAACGAGCTTGGGCTGCAGGCTGTGGCCCGTGGCGACTACGCCGCCGCAATCGCCCGATTCGAATCGGCGATGGACCTGGATGGCGGTGTTGTCCCGGCCTATCTGAATCTCGGCGACATCTACGCGCGCGACGACAAAATGGCGAAGGCCGCGAGCGTGTGGGAACAAGTGATCGATAAAGCGCCCGAGCGCTCGCATCTCACGCTCGATCGTCTGGCTACGGCATACGACAAACTCGGCACTCCCGAGCGCTTTCCGCAGCTGTGCCGCCGGCTCATTCTGGAGAACCCGCAGGACTGGCGCGCGCGCCTCGCCCTGGCCAGACACCTGGAATCACGCGAGGAGCCAGCCGACGCGCTGGAACTGCTCTTCGAAGCGCTCGTCTGCAATCCGCACGCGCTGACGCTGCATCAAAGCATCTGGCATGTGCTCGCGCGCCTCGACTTCGAGACCACCCTTGTTCAGCGATACGTCGAGCTCACCCGCCATGCCGTCTTCTACATGGACCCGCACATCTGTGTTCGCTGCCGCTACCGCAGCACGGAGTTGCTCTGGCAGTGCCCGCATTGCCATGAGTGGAATACGTTCGTGGAGGACAGGATCGCCCCTGCCAAGGAACCTGAGGAGCTTGGGGTGTAATGTGAAGGTAGAAGGTGGAAAGTGGAAAGTGGAAGGTAGGTTCTAGGTTTCAGTTGCCAGTTGCGTGAGCGCCAGCAGGAGCCGGTCCACCTGTGCGTCCGTATCTGCCTTCGTTCCCTCGGTCGAAACCACGAAGTCGGCGCGATTGATTTTCTCTTCCGTGGACATCTGCGCGGCGAGGCGCTGTCTCGCCTCCTTTTCAGGCAAGCCATCCCGTTCAACCAGGCGCTGCATCTGCTGGTCTCGTGTGCATGCCGTGACGACGATGTAGTCGAAATCCCCTTCGTGCCCGGTTTCGAAGAGCAACGGAATCGAGGCGACGCCTATCGCGGTGTCCAGCGCCCCGTACCACTTTCGGAGCTCTTCGTAAACGACAGGATGGATGATGGCTTCGAGGGCTTGACGGGCCTGGCGATCGCCGAACACCCTGGCGCCGAGCAGTTTTCGATCGACGCTGCCGTCGGGCTTCAGGAAAGCCTCGCCAAACTGCCCGGCAATCGCCTTCGTGGCCGGAGTGTTCGGGCCAAGCGCAGCGTGAACGACGTCGTCGGCGTCGATCGTGGCGAGCCGGCGTTCGCGCAACTTCCTCAAGACATAGCTCTTGCCGGTGGCAATTCCACCAGTCAGGGCGATCCTCAGCATGACTATCGTCTACCGTTTACCGTCGACTGTTTACCGTCTGTGGTCTATGGTCTATTGACTCTGACTATCGTCTATTGGCTATCGCCTATCGACTATCGTATCGATCAGTCGCATCTCAGCCGCCCTGAGCGTGTTCGCCATCAGCATGGCAATCGTCAGTGGCCCGACACCGCCCGGAACGGGAGACAGCGCGCCGGCGATGTCTGCCACTTCCCTGTGCACATCGCCAACGACCGCAGAGCCCCGTTTCACGAACCCTTCGTAGCGCGCGCTGCGGTCGCCGAGCAACTCACGGGCGACAGCGGGATCGGTCACGCGGTTGATGCCCACATCGATGACGGTGGCACCGGGTTTCACGAACGATTTTCGAACCATCCCCGGCCGGCCTATCGCGGCAATCAGAATGTCGGCCGTCGCCGCCACCTCTTGCAGATCGACCGTCCGCGAGTGGCACACCGTGACGGTTGCGTGCCGGTGAAGAAGGAGCGTGGCGAGCGGTTTCCCGACGATGTCGCTGCGCCCGATCACGACGGCGTGCTTCCCGGCGATGTCGATGGCGCTCCGCTTCAGGAGTTCGATGATGCCGGCTGGGGTGCACGGCACGAGGTCTGCGCGATTCTGGACGAGCCGCCCGACGTTGACCGGCGTAAATCCGTCGACGTCTTTCGCCGGATCAATCGCGTCGAAGATGCTCTGCATCGCCGTGGACCCAAGCGCCTCTGGCATCGGCGATTGCACGAGCACGCCGTCGGTTGCCGGATCGGCATTGAGCATCCGCACGAGCGTGAGCACCTGATCGAGCGAGGCGTCGGCCGGCAAATGCGACAGCGTCGCGCCGATCCCTTCGTCGGCCGCGCTCTTCAGTTTGTTCGTCACATAGATCTGCGAGTCCGCCTTGTCGCCGACGAGCACGATGCCGAGACCTGGCTGCCGTCCGGCGCGCCGTGTGAAGTCGGCGATACGGGGCGCGAGTTCGGCTCTGATGGCGAGCGCCGCTGCCGTTCCGTCCAGGAGCCGTGCTGCCATGTCAGCCTCCCGCCGCCGCGCGCTCGAGTTCCTTGATGTTGGCCGTGCTGCCGAGCACGACAAGGCGATCTCCACTCTTCATGACGGTTTCCGGTGCAGGATTGAATTCCATGGCGCCGCCGAGGCGTTGAACCCCGACGACAACAATCTTGTATCGCTGACGGAGGCTGGCCTCGCCAAGGGAATGCCCACCCAGGGACGAGCGCTCCGCAATGCGGACTTCCTCCATGGACAACTCGAGATTCTCCGAACTGGTCGCAATCTCGAAGAAATCAACGACCGCTGGCCGCAGCGCCGTCTGGGCAATCTGCAGCGCGCCGATCTGATAGGGCGAGATGACGCGGTCGGCCCCGGCCCTCTTCAGTTTCGGGACCGAGTCCTCCGATTCGGCGCGGGCAATCACGAAGAGATCTGGCTTGAGCACCCGGGCAGTCAGTACGGCATAGACGTTCTCGGCGTCTGTGCCGACAGCCGCCACCAGGCCACGAGCGGCATCGATGCGGGCACGCCTCAGCGTGTCTTCTCTGCTGGCATCGCCTTCGATCGTCAGGAATCCTTTGTCGGCCGCCTCACGAGCCCGCTCGGGACTGCGCTCGACGATGACGAACGGCGTCGACTGCCTTTGGAACTCGCCGGCAATGATTGCGCCGATGCGTCCGTACCCGCAGAGCACGTAATGTTGATTCAGGCTCTCAATCATGTGCGAACGCCGCCGATCCGCGAGGTACCGGCCGAATCCCCCATCGACCACAACGGCCGTCGCGGCGGAAAACGCATAAAGCGCGCTGCCCACGCCCCCGAGCACCAGGAGCAGCGTGAACGCCTGGCCGGCTCTCGACAGGGGATGCACTTCCCGATACCCGACTGTCGCAACCGTCGTCACGGTCATGTAGAACGCGTCCCACGCGCTCCACCTTTCGATGGCGACGTACCCAATGGTCCCTCCTGCGATAACTGAGGCCAGCAGCACCAGCGGCGGGAGGAGTTTCGGTCTCATTCTAGCTGTTGGCGGCGTCTCCCAACGCGCGCAGATAGTCCCGCACGCGAGCGACCGGGTCACCGGTCGCCAGAAGATCAGAAATCACCGCAACTGAGGTGGCGCCCGCGCGAATCACCCCTGGCGCGCGCTCCAGCGTAATACCGCCGATCGCGACGATGGGTTTGGGGATCCCCTCGGCGTCGAGCATCGCCCGGACCTCGCTGACAAGAGACGTCCCGACCGCGGCAGAGCCCGCCTCTTTGCTCGACGTGGCAAAGACCGGCCCGACGGCAATGTAGTCCACGGGCGCCCGCCCTGCCGCCCGCGCCTGTTCGAGCGAATGCGTCGAGAGACCGACCATCGCAAACCCGCCCAGAATGCGTCGGGCATCCGCCGGATCGAGGTCTTCCTGGCCGACGTGCACACCGTCGGCGTCGGCCAACTTCGCGATGTCGGCGCGATCGTTCACGATCACCATCGCGCCAGCTGGTCGCGCCAGTGCTATGACCTGCTCACAAAGCTCCAGCAGCGCACCGCTCGGCGCCCGCTTGGCTCGAACCTGGAGGAGCCGCGCGCCGCCAGTCAGGTACGCCTCGGCGAGGGCAGACAACTGCCAGCCCGATCGCGCCGCCGCGCCTTCGTCGATGATCGCGTGGAGAGGAGAAAGGGTCAGACGGCCTCGGCGAGGCTGCCTTTTTTTTCTGAAGGCGGCGTGAAACGCTCCATGAACCTGGTGCTCATCCGCCCTGCGAGGAAATCGGGATCGTTGAGAATCTTCAGATGCATCGGAATCGTGGTTTTGACACCCTCGACCACCGACATCTCGAGCGCGCGGCGCATGCGAACGATCGCCTCGTGACGGTCCCGTCCGTATGAAATGATCTTGGCAATCATCGAATCGTAGTATGGCGAGATCGTGCAGTCGGAGTGCGCGGCCGTATCGACGCGGATGCCAGGGCCGCCGCCCATGCTGAACACGCTGATGTGTCCCGGCGAGGGCACGAACGTGTCGGGATCCTCGGCGTTCACGCGGCATTCAATGGCGTGGCCGTTGAACGTGACCTCGCCTTGGCGGACGGACAGGCGTTCGCCTGCCGCGATCCGAATCTGCTCCTTCACGATATCGATGCCCGTCACGAGCTCGGTGACCGGATGCTCGACCTGAAGACGGGTATTGGTTTCCATGAAGTAGAACTTGCCGTGCTCGTCCATCAGGAACTCGAACGTGCCGGCGTTGCTGTATTGCACGGCTTTGGCGGCATCGACGACCATGTTGCCGAGCTTGCGACGCTGTTTCTCGGTCAGTGCTGGTGAGGGCGATTCCTCCATCAGCTTCTGATGGCGCCGTTGGATCGAGCATTCACGCTCGCCGAGGTGCACCACAGCGCCGTGATGATCGCCGAGAACCTGCACTTCGATGTGCCTCGGACTATCGAGGTATTTCTCGATGTAGACATCCGGGACGCCGAATGCGGCTTCGGCCTCGCGCTGTGCCGTTCGAATGGCATGGCCGAGTTCCTGCGCGGATCGAACGACGCGCATACCGCGGCCTCCCCCGCCGGCGACCGCCTTGACGATGACCGGAAAGCCGATCGCGTTCGAAAACTTCAGCGCATCCTCTTCGCTCTCAACAGGACCGTCGGTCCCGGGCAGCATCGGCAATCCAGCCTTCTTCATGGCCCGGCGCGCACGGGATTTGTCGCCCATCAGCCGGATGACCTTTGGATCGGGGCCGATGAACCGGATGTGGCATGCCTCGCACACTTCGGCCAGGTAAGCCGACTCGGACAGGAAACCGTACCCCGGATGGATGGCATCTGCCCCGGTGATTTCTGCGGCGCTGATGACGCCCGGCACGTTGAGGTAACTTTCGCTGCTGCGCGGCGGCCCGATGCACACATCCTCGTCGGCGAAGCGCACGTGCAGCGAGTTCTCATCGGCCTCTGAATAGACGGCGACCGTCTTGATGCCGAGCTCGCGGCACGCGATGATGATGCGCATCGCGATCTCGCCCCGGTTCGCGATCAGAATCTTCTTAAACATCGCCCCGCGCCTTTATCGCGAACAGCCGCTCTCCATACTGTACGGGCTGGCCGTTTTCGACGTAGACCTTCACAATCTCCCCGTCGAGCTCGGAGTCGATTTCGTTCATCAGCTTCATCGCCTCGATGATGCACAGCACCTGCCCCTTCTTCACCGTGTCGCCCACATCAACAAACGCCGCGGCGCCAGGCTCCGACGAACGGAAGAACGTGCCGACAATCGGCGACTTGACGATGGCCAGATCGACTTCCTCGGCGGCAGCTGCGGCGGCGGCGATGGACGCCGCGCTCTGCGGTTCTGGGGCCGTCGCCATCTGCGCCGAAGCGTGTGTCGGCGGGTGCCCCTGATAATGGGGCCCCGGGGCCACGGGCGCCGCGACGGCGCCGGAGACGTGAGCGGGGCTTCCCTTCCTGATGCGGATCTTGAAGCCCTCGCGCTCGAGCTCGAACTCGCTCAGCTCGTGCTCGCGAACGATATCCAGGATCTTATTAATCTCGTCGAAATCCATCGTGTGCGTTTTTCGGTCAGTTGATGAGAAGCGCGCGGGGCACGTTCGTGAGCACTTCGACCCCGTCTGGCGTTACGAGCACGTCATCCTCGATCCGAACGCCGCCCCAATCAGGAACATATGCGCCTGGCTCGATCGTGAACACCATCCCTGGTTCGATGGCATCGTCAGGAGGCGCCGGCGCGTCGGCTGTCGCCTCCCGGCGTGGTCCGATTCTCGGTGATTCGTGAATCTCCACGCCCAACCCGTGGCCGGTGCTATGGCCAAAGGCTTCGGCCAGCTTATGCCCACCGAGGGCTTCACGGGCCGCGCGGTCGATGTCTCCGGCCCGGGCGCCCGGCTTCACCGCCGCAATCGCAGCGTCTTGCGCCTCCAGCACGGCGTCATACACGCGCTGTTGCTCCGCATCCGGCTGCCCCAGGGCAACCGTCCGGGTGAGGTCGACGCAGTATCCGCCGTAGACCCCGCCAAAGTCCAGCACCACCAGGTCGCCTGCCCGGAGCAGGCGTTCGCCTGCGTGGGCATGAGGGTGGGCCGCGTTCGTCCCGCTGGCGACGATGGTTTCGAACGAGCACCGCTCGAATCCGGCCGACTTGATGCGCCAATCGACCTTGGCAGCCAATTCCTGCTCCGAGAGCCCGGGCTTCGCGTCGTGCAGCACGTCGAGGGCGACCGCGGAGAGCAGCAGAGCGCCTCGCCGCAGCATTTCGATCTCGTGGGGATCCTTCACAATCCGCAGTTTCTCGACAAGCCCTTCGGTAGGCGTCAGCGTTGCCGCCGCGCCAAGGCTCTTCCTCAAGTGGTCAAAACGGCTGATGGACAGATTCGAACCCTCGACGCCAAGCCGCGGCGCCTGAAGCGTCCGAACGTGCGCGACAAGCGTCTCGTCGTAGCTGCGGTCCACCAAAATGATCTCTGTGTCCGGGCTGCCGTAGTCTGAAGCGGCGAGGCTTCTCACCGCGGCGTTGTAGCGGAAGTCGACTATCAGAAACACCCGTTCGGGCATGACCACTGCGACGCCAGCCGTGCCGAGAAAATTCGTCAGGTAGAAAAGGTTCGGCAGGTGCGTGACGATGAGCCCGTCCAGGTCGGCCGCACGGATCGCGGCGCGAAGCTTTTGTTGACGCACAGCCAGCGTGTCTCGAGCAGCGAGGCGCACAGGAGGATTCTAAACCGCCCTGCGCTGGCGGTATGAATGAATCGCGTCGAGGAAGCGCTCCAGTTCGGGTAGGGACGGATCCGCGGCCGGTGGCGCAACCGACGCGACGGCCACGAGGTGCGGAGGGGCCGGCGTGTCGTCGAATGCCGACATGAACTCTGCGCTGGCTTCTTCGAACGAGAGCCCTTCGGATGCCGCTGGCGACGCAGCGGCAGGCTCGAGCGTTCGCGAGATCTCTTCGACGGTCTGCTCCAGGTCCGGATCGTGTTTCGCGAGCGCGAGCGCCGATTTGTAAAACCCGAGCGCCTCGCGGAGCCTGCCCTGCTTATGGTGAATCTCGGCCATGCCCCGGATGGCCGCAAGATTCTCTGGTGCGTTTTGCAGGACGTTGGCGAGTTCGCCTTGCGCGGCGTCGTAATCACCCAGCTCGATGAGCGCCCGCCCAAGCGTGACGCGCGCTGACAAGTAGCCTGGGTGATGGCCAAGGCCGGCCCGGCAGGTCTCGATCGCTTCTTTGTGGCTGCCGGCGCGGCGGTATTCCTCGCCCAGCTGCGCAAATGCGATCGACGCCGGGTCCTTCTGGACCCGGCGTCGAAGCTCCTCAATCCTCGGATTCTCGTGCACTGTCTCGCCTACGGTGCCACCGTGAGGTTCTGCGTCGCGAATGCCGTACGGCCGGTGCTATCGGTAATGGTCAGACGGACCACGTAGACTGCGTCGACGGCGTAGAGGTGCGACGCGTTCGCCCCTGCTCCAACTGTGCCATCGCCGAAGTCCCACGCATACGACACGATCGTCGCTCCTGGAGGCGCGGTCGAGCCCGTCCCGTTGAAGCTCACGACATGGACGCCCGCCTTCGGGTTTGTTGGCGACATCGTGAACGACGGCGTCAGGCCTCCTACGTTGGCTACGGTGACCGTCTTCGTGGCGATGTTCGCCTGGCCCACTTCGTCGGTGACGGTGAGAATGACGTTGTAAGTGCCAGCGGTGTCGTACGCCTTCGAGACCGTCACGCCGGACTGCGGTTGTCCGCTCCCAAAGTTCCAGTCGTAACGCACGATCCGATGGCCAGTTCCCGCTCTCGATGCCGAGGCGTTGAAGAGTATGTCCTGGTTCATCGCCGGGTTCGACGGCGAGTACGTGAAGTCGGCAATTGGCGCCACACCGGCTGACACGGCAACGGTCTTCGACGTCGAGGCCGAGAAGCCGTAGGTATCGGTCGCCGTCAGCGTCACGGTGTAGTTGCCTGCCGCGAACTGATGCGTCGCCGTCACGCCGCCGCCCGTGGAACCGTCGCCGAAGTTCCAGGCGTAGTTCGCAATTCCCGCGCCGATGGCGGCGGTCGTGGCAGACGCATCGAACCGGACGTCGCTGAACGCGGCTGGAAGCACTGGAGAGTACGTGAAGCTCGGGTTCGGTCCCCCGCCGGTGATGACGCCAGGGGGCACGAGCCTGATGGAGATCGATCGGCCGGTTGCCGCGTTTGCGTCGGTGCCGCTCGGGATGACGACGATATCGACGTACGATGAGGCCGTCGCTCCCGCGATAGGTGCCGGTGCCGTGTATGTGAGCGTGGCGCGGCCGTTGCTGCCGGTCACGAAGGTACGCGGAGTCAGCGATCCGAAGTCGACGAGCGTATTGTTGACCACGATCTCCGCCCGCATCGTCTTGCCCGGTGCCACCTGGCCATTCGCGTCGCGGGCGTCGATGACGATCTGCGACTGCGAGGCACCGTCGAATGACAGAACGTCAGGATTGGCCGCCACGGCAACCGACAGGCCAAGCTCGGACGGACCTTGGAGCGGCGGTGCGTCGGTATTGGCCATGGTGCAGCCGGCGGCACATGCCGAAGCGGCCAACACGGCGATAACAAGCGAACGGATTGCCCTGGTCATATGTAAAAGTCCTTGGTCCTTAAAGTCCTTGGTCCTTCGTCAACAATCTGCAATCTTCAGTGTTTCAATCTGCTATTCGGGGTCGCCCCAGTCAGCGAAGTTGATGCTGATGGAGCCCGTCTGCTGAACGGGGTTTCCTGCCATGTCGTGGCCGTAGAACGTGACGTCCGCAATAGTCGCGATGGCAACTCGGCCACCGCCTCCCGCCAAGGCCTTCAGCGGTTGCTCTTGCTTGGCCTGAATACGGACGAGCGCGAAGGACACCAGCTTCCCGGAATCATCGATCGTGGCGGTGACGGCGCCGTCAAAGGCGTAAGGCACGTCGACGCCCTGTACGTTGCGCCCGTCGGCACGCTTGTAGGCGACGCGGTACCGGTTCACCACGATGTTGTTGTTCTTCGTGGGCGACGCTTCCCCGCCGGGATTGCCCATGTCCTTGATCATGAATTTCAGGCCGGCAGTCGCGATGTCCTCGTAGATCGTCGGCACCTTCACCGACTCGGTGCCGACCGTCTGCGTGACCAGTGTCACCACATCGGAGGCGAGCGTGCCGTTGGACTTTCCGGGATCTGCGCCGGACGCCGCCACCAGTGAATCAATCTGGAGAATCGACGGCGACTTCCCTTGGGACGTGTCGCCGCACGACGCGGCGGACATCGCCGCCGTCAGCAGTCCAAGTGCAATGGTTGTTCGACTGATTGTTCCGTTCATACTCACTATGTCTCCTGGCACAGTCCTACATCTTGATGACGCGCGGCGTGATGAAGATCAGCAGCTCGCGACTCTGATCGCGCACCGTCTCCCGACGGAACAACCAGCCGAGCAGAGGAATCTTGTACACGCCCGGCGTATGGTCGTTGGTCGCCTGCTGCTGGCTCACGTAGATCCCGCCAATTACCGTCGTCTGCCCGTCGTTCACCAGCAGCGACGTCAAGGCGCGCTGCGTGTCGATCGGGGGAATGCCGTTGATGGCCCTGCTGAAGTCCGGTGTTGAATTTTCGAGCGCGACGTTCAGGATGACGGTGTTGGACGCCGTAATTTGCGGCGTCACGTTCAGCTTCAACGCGGCGTCGCGGAACGACACGGTGATCGTGTTGTTCGACACCGTCTGAATCGGAATCTGAACGCCCTGTGTAATTTCAGCCGGCACGTTGTTCTGCGTCGTCACGCGCGGCGTCGAGAGGATTCGTCCGTTGCCAGACGACTCGAGCGCCGACAACTGGATGTCGAGGTTCACCGAGCCGTTGACCGAGCCGAGAGCGAGGCCGATGGCGCTCGACGCAGTGGGAATGCCGAGATTCACCACGCTCCCAGCGTGGTCGGTGATGACACCCTGAACGGGTCCCTGCACGTTGCCCGTTCGACCGGTGATGCTCCCCTGGTTGGGGAACGCCAGGCCGGTCGTGTTCCCGAGATCCTGAGCCACCCTGCCGTTGAAGCCCCACTGCACGCCGAGCTCTCTTGCGAAATTGCGCGTGGTCGTCACGATGCGAGCCTCGATCTCCACCTGCGGCTGTGGACGATCGAGCGAATCAATCAACTGGGCGGCTCCCTGCAGACGGCTGGCCAGGTCGCGGATGATGATCGTGTTCGTGCGGGTGTCAATCTGGACATCGCCGCGCGGCGAGAGCGCCGTGCGCGTCAGGAGCGGCGTCAGATCGACAGCCTTGGCGTAACTGAGCGGCCTCGTCAGCACCTGCAGCTCACCGGTGAGCGCCTGTTCGTCGCTCAACTTGCGCCGCTGCGTTTCTTCGTCAGCCAGGACGGTGATCGGCGCAATGCGCACAATCGTGCCGTCAACTGAATAGCCGAGCTTGTGATCCTTCAGGATGATGTCGAGCGCCTGATCCCACGGCACTTCGTGGAGGGCCACGTCAACGCTGCCCTGCACCGCCTGGTCGATGACGATGTTCAGGCCGCTGATGTCGGCGAACGTCCGCAACACCACACGCAGGTCGGCGCCCTGGAAATCCAGCGTCACCGGGTTCCCGCTGAAGCGCTGAGCGGTCGGGCCGATCTGCGTTGCGCCCTGTGCACCGGGAACCGGTACGCCCTGCTGCTGTTGCTGTTGTGGCACGCCGCGCGTGATGATCCCCGCGCCCCTTGGGGCCGCCAGTAACGACCCGATGGGATCGAGCGTCGCCACCATGGCTGGTGGCGCCACTGCAACCGCAGTAGCCGGCCCGTCTTCCTCGAAATAGATCTTGAAGTCCTTGCCGCCGTCTTCAGGTGGCACCACGCGGTAGCTCGCCGGACGGAGCAAGTCGATCACGACGCGGGTGGTCGGCACCGCACCAGTGGTGGTCACGTGCACCACCGACACTGGCCCTCGGCCGACAAAGGTGTCCGGAGGCGTCTTCGATCGAACGTTTGGGAACTCGAGCACGACGCGCGCCGTGCCGTCGCCGAGCGGTGTCACCGAGTCAACGGACAGTTCGCCATTCCCGGTAAGCGTCACAACCGCGCCCTTGGGCTCCGCGTCGCCGCGAACCGCTTCCAGCGAGGTCGCAAAGCGTCCGGGCATGACCCCTGCCGCCGGATTCGGAGAGACACCAGCGGATCCGAGCGGAAAGGCGGAGTCCAGATCGACGTAGATGACGTTGCGCTTACTGCGCACCTGATGCGACGCCGGCTGGGTCAGGGCGATTCGCACGCGGACGACGCGCGCGCCGTCTGGGGCCTTCGCGTCTTCCACGGTCGCGCCCGCGACCACGCCTTTGGCGGCGAGGGCGGCGCGAGCTCCCGAGGCAGCCTCAACATCACGCAGATCGAGCAGCAGAGTCAGCGGATCGGGGCGGCTGGTGAGATACGCCACTGGATCGGACGTCTCGATCGTGATTGTCGTGATGCGGCGGCCGGCCTTGGCGGAGAGCGTTTTCAGTTGCGGCGCACTCGACGGTTTGGTGTCCGGCGCCGGGCCGAACGCGGCAAGCGGTGTCAAGCCGGCGGCCCACAAGCCTCCGATCACGAGCACGATCGCCCCGCCAAGCCGTCCGAATACCTGTCGTCTGTTGTTATTTGCCATCTTCCGACGCCCTAAGTCCCTTCCGTACCTCGCGTTGTTTGATGAGCGAGAGGGGATCGTTCACTTCCTGCATAATCACGAGCCCCTGAGGAGTAATGCTTCTGATAATCCCGTCCACGAGCCGATCGTTCACGCGTGCCGTGTACGTCTTGCCTTCCGGCCCAGACACGAGCGCGATGTAGGAGCCTTTGCTCAACAGCAGTCCGCGAACCACGATGTCGTTGGCGCTCAGTCCGCTGAGCCCTTCGGTGCGCTTCCCGCCCGTCGACTCCGTGCCCCGCGCGACCAGGCTCACGAACGGGTCGCGCCGGCCGTCGGGGTTGTAGGTGTACGTCTCGGGCGCAGGCGGCGCCGGCGCCCCCGGCTGTGCTGCGGCGGCTGGAGGCGCGGCGGCGGCAGCCGGTGTCTGGACCGCTGCGGCCTGCGCCGACACAATCGCCGACGCGGCGAAAACCATCGCCGTCACCAATCCAGTGATGCGGAGTAAAGCGGTGCTCATGTTCAATTGGTCTTGGCCCCGGGGGCCGGCGGTTTCTGTTCCAGCAATACGAACGTCGTCGCCACGCACTGGGCGGTAATCGTCGAGTTGGCGTCTCCCTTGTCGTTCCCCCGGATCGTGATGTTGTTGATGTTGATGATTCGCGAGAACTTGCTGACGCGATCGAAGAACATTCCGAGGTTGTGGTACGTGCCTTCGAGCTGGAGCTGAATCGGCCATTCCGCGTGCATGGCCTTCGTCACGGTCGGAGACGGCTTGAAGCCGCGGATCGTCAGATTCGACTGGGTGGCCAGCGTTTGAATCCGCCGCAGGAGATCCGCAACGTCCTTCTGCTCGGGAAGCACGGCCTTGAGGCTTTCAAGCCGCGCCTCGAGTTCCGCGACCTGCTGCTTGAAGACGGTCAGCTGAGCGGCGGTTGCCGATCCTTTGGCGATGTCCGCCTGCAGCGTCAGGAGCTGTTGCCGGCGGGTGTCCATATCGGCATTCAGCGGCGCCGCGTAAAACTGATAGAACGCGACGGCCCCCGCCACGGCGATCGCGGCGAACATGCCAAACTGGGCATACCACGGTATTTTGTTCAGGCTCAGATCCATCGCGTTATCAACTAACAAATATCGGGGTCAGTCGACCCCGGCTTTACCAACTACTGAATGGCCGTCGGCTTCGCTTTTACCGAAAATCGCACGAGTTCCGGGGCACTCGTCGTCCCCACTTCCACCTGGCTGTCGATAATCTCCACCGGCCGATCGAACAGACCCGATACCTCCAGCGAGCTGATGAAATCGGACAGCGCCGTCAACGACGTGCAGCGTCCGTCGATCTGCACATCGGGGCCGTTCTGCTTCATCTCGGTCAACCACATCGACTCCGGCAGGCTTCGGCTGATGACATCCAACAGATGAACCGGCCCTGTCTGTCCCTTGCGCAACTGCTCGATCAACGTGACGCGCTGCTGAAGCTGCGCCCGTCTGGCCTCGAACTGCCGAACCTGTTCAATGACGTTGCGCAGCCGCACGGTCTCGCGCTGAGCGTCGGCAATCTGCTGATCGAGCTGTGCGGAATCGTTCTTCAGCGACCAGTACCACCAGCCCAGCAAGAGCGCCGTCGCGACGAGAATCAGGCTGGACCCGACCGTGACCTTCTGGCCAACTTGAAACTTCGCCTTGCGCTTGGAGCGGTCGCGATCGACGGCAAGCAGGTTGATCTTGATCAACGGTCACCTGCCCGTCTGAGCGCCAGGCCAACGGCCACCGCTGCGGTGGGCACGATCGTTTCTCGCTGCTCGGCCGAGTATTTCTTGGTGTCGAGCGTGACCTTCTTGAACGGATCCAACATTTCGACCGGCGTGCCGAAGCGTTCCTGAAGCGCTTCGGCGAATCCATCGACCCGCGAGGCGCCTCCGCTGAGCATGATCCGATCGATATGGTCGGTCGACGCGGTCGCCTTGAAAAAGTCGAACGTCTTCTGTATTTCGAGCAGCACGTTCTCGGTCATCGCCCGCAGCACGGGCAGCACATCGTCGAAGACCGCGCCGTCGACCGGGTACCCCTTCTTCAGCAACTCGGCGCTCTCGAAGGGCAGATTCAACTCGCGCTGAACCGCTTCGGTGTAGGCGTTGCCCCCCAGCGAGACGTCGCGCGTGAAGACCGACTGCTTATTGGCGATGATGTTGACGTTGATCGCGCTCGCCCCGGCATTCAACAGGGCCACGACAGCATTGCCCTCGAAACCGTAGTTCAGTTCGTACGCGTTCTGCAGCGCGAACGCATCGACGTCCACGACGACGGGCGTGCGCCCGGCCTGCGCGATAACGCCGGTGTAGTCCGCAATTTTTTCCTTCTTGGCCGCGACCAGCAGCACCTCCATCGTGCCTTTCGAGTCGGGGCCCGCGCCGGCGTCCAGAATCTGATAGTCGAGGTTGACGTCCTGGATGTCGAACGGGATGTACTGCTCGGCTTCCCAGAAGATCGACTCGTCGAGCTCGGCGACCGTCATCACGGGAAGCGAGATCTTCTTCACGATGACTGCGTTGCCGGACAACGATGCGACGACGTCCTTGGTCTTGAAGGCCTTCGACTCGAAGACCCGGCGGATAGCCTCCGCCACAGCCGTCCCGTCGATGATGGCCCCGTCGACGATGCTGTCGGGCGGAACCGGCTCGGACCCAAAGGCTGCGACGCGGAATCCCTTCCCCGACGCCTTCAGCTCGACCGCCTTCACGGCGCTCGAGCCGATGTCGAGCCCGACAACCGATCGACTCTTGCTAAACAGACCCACGCGCCCTCTTTTTTTTCAGAAACACTCGCCCGCACCCGTGGGGGCAAGGCCAGTGCCATTTCCGCCTGGTGGCCCGACACGCCAAAAGTGGTGTCGTAATGCCAAAAACCGTGCACCGGCGCCAGTCGCCGTTCAGAGCGGAATGACAAAACTGTGATGTGATCACGAAGCTGTGATCGCAATTTCCGCTGCGTTGTCTTACCTATCGGATGGATTTGAAGGTGGCTCCAGCAGCTTGCAGTTACGGGAAGCTGCGCAGCTTGACACTAACGCGAACACCGCGTAAGATTTGGGTTTACGGTTGGACCAGTTTTCGCAAGAGGGACCGTCGTTTCATGAAGACGTATGTAGCAACTCCGAAGACCATTGTCAGTAAGTGGCACGTGATCGACGCAGGCGGCCAGGTGCTCGGCCGTGTGGCGACCATCGCTGCCAAGCTTCTGCAGGGCAAGCACAAGCCGACCTACACCCCATTTCTCGACACCGGCGACCATGTCGTCATCGTGAATGCGGCAACAGTAAAGCTGACTGGCCGGAAGGAAGAACAGAAGCTCTACCGCCGGCATAGCGGCTACGAAGGAGGGCTGCGCGAGGAGCGCGCCAAGATCGTGCGTCAGGCTAGGCCAGTGCGGATCGTGGAAGAAGCCGTGCACGGCATGCTTCCCAAAACGACGCTGGGCGCGGCGATGTACCGCAAGCTGAAGGTCTACGCCGGTCCCGAACATCCACACACGGCTCAACAGCCTTCGACGCGCGAGGTCGCATAACTTGCCAGTCACAGAATTTTACGCAACCGGCCGCCGGAAGACGTCGAACGCCCGCGTCTTTCTCAGGCCTGGCACCGGAACGATTACCGTCAATCATCGAGAGTTCGCCGAGTTCTTCCCCACCGAAGCCCTGCGCACCCAGATCAAGACGCCGTTGGTTCTGACCGAGACCGTTGAGCAATTCGACGTTCTGGCGACCGTGGCAGGTGGCGGAGTGGCCGGTCAGGCAGGCGCCATACGGCTGGGTATTTCGCGCGCGCTGGTGCTCTACAACGCCGAACTCAGGAAGAAGCTGAAGAAAAGCGGTTTGATGACACGGGACGCTCGCGCGAAAGAGCGCAAGAAATACGGCATGGCCGGCGCGCGCAAGCGGTTCCAGTTCAGCAAGCGCTAAGACCACAGGAGGTTATTTGAAGGTGAACATCGATTGTATGGAGGCCGCTTGACGCCGATTGCGATGAAAGACCTGTTGGAAGCCGGTGTGCACTTCGGGCACCAGACGAAACGCTGGAACCCGAAGATGAAGGAGTACATCTTCGGCGAGCGCAACGGCATCTACATTCTTGATCTCGGCAAGACGGTCAAGCTGTTCAAGGAAGCTGAGGACTTCGTCATGAACCTCGCCGCGGAGGGCAAGACCCTTCTCTTTGTCGGAACCAAGCGGCAGGCCCAGGACGTGATTGCAGAAGAAGCCGTGCGCTGCGGGATGTATCACGTGAACCAGCGCTGGCTCGGCGGGTTGCTGACCAACTTCAACACCATCCAGCGCAGCCTCGCACGCCTTCGCGATCTCGAATCGATGATCACCGACGGCCGCTACGACACGCTGTCGAAGAAGGAAGTCGCGCGCCTCGAGAAGGAACGGCGCAAGCTCGAGAAGAACCTCGAGGGCATCAGGGGCATGTCGAAGCTGCCCGACGCGGTCTTCATCGTGGACACCCGCAAGGAACAGATTGCCGTCGACGAGGCGCGCAAGCTGAAGATTCCGATCATCGGCATCGTCGACACTAACTGCGATCCCGATCAGGTGGACTTCAAGATTCCCGGCAACGACGATGCGCTTCGCGCAATTCGCCTCTTAACGGCGCGGATCGCCGATGCGGTGAACGCCGGGCGCGGGATGCGTGAATCGTCGCAGGCCGAAGCGGCTGCCGGGGACACCGACAAGGACGCCGACGCCGCCGACGACAAGCGAACTGGACGCCCGACTCGCCGGCAGGTTGCGGAAGCGGCAACATCCCCGGCGTAGTCAGGTCCTTGGTCCCCGAACCTTAGAACCCAGAACCTAGAACCTCGTAGCGCCGGGTTTCAACGCACCGGCGCTCTTTTTTGTACTCGCGGAGAAGGAACATGGCAGACATTTCGGCGGTGCTCGTCAAGAAGTTGCGCGATTCCACCGGCGCGGGTTTCATGGAATGCAAGGCCGCCCTGACAGAGGCGAACGGCGATCTCGATGCCGCCACGACACTGCTGCGGAAACGCGGACTGGCATCGGCCGCCAAGAAGGCGGGACGGACGACCAGCCAGGGTTCGGTGGGCAGCTACATCCACATGGGCGGCAAGATTGGTGTGCTCGTCGAAGTGAACTGCGAATCCGACTTCGTGGCCCGCACCGATCAGTTCGCGGCGCTCGTGAAGGAAATCGCCATGCACATCGCCGCGGCCGACCCGAAGCACGTCCGCCGCGCCGAAGTGCCTGCCTCGGCGCTCGAGAAGGAAAAAGAGATCTATCGCGCGCAGTTTGCCCAGTCCGGAAAGAAGCCCGAGGTCATCGAGAAGATCGTCGAAGGAAAACTCGACGCCTACTACGAGCAGGTCGTGCTCCTCGACCAGAAGTTCATCCGTGACCCGGCCTTGTCGGTCTCCCAGGTGATTGCCGAGGCCACCGCCAAGATGGGCGAGAACATCACCGTCTCGAGGTTCGCGCGGTTCAAGATCGGCGAGACCAACGACTAGTCCCTGGTCCCTGGTCCTTCGTTCTTGGTCCTGAACCAAGGACGAAGGACCAAGGACAAAGGACTATATAATTACCGCTCGTATGACCCCCACGGCGCCTCCCCTCTACAAACGCGTTCTCTTGAAACTGTCCGGAGAGGCGTTGATCGGAGAACAGAACTTCGGCATCGACCCCGCAGTGACGGCCAGCATCGCGGCAGATATCGCGGAGATTCAGGGCCTCGGTGTCGAGGTCGGCATCGTCATCGGCGGAGGCAATATTTTTCGCGGCGTCGCGGCCAGCGCCAAGGGCATGGACCGCGCGACGGGCGACTACATGGGGATGCTCGCCACGGTCATCAACGGCCTCGCGATGCAGGATGCGCTCGAGCAGCATGGCGTGGTCACGCGAGTGGTCACGGCTATCGAAATGCGGGCGGTCGCCGAGCCGTTCATCCGGCGCCGGGCTATCCGCCACCTTGAAAAGGGGCGGGTCGTCATCTTTGCGGCCGGCACAGGCAACCCCTACTTCACGACCGACACGGCGGCGGCCTTGCGCGCCATGGAAATGAAGGCGGACGTCATCCTGAAGGGCACCAAGGTCGACGGCATCTACACAGCGGACCCGATGATCGACAAAACCGCCACCCGCTTCGACAAGATTACCTATCTCGAGGTGATCGACAAGGGGCTCAAGGTCATGGACTCCACGGCGATCACGCTCTGCATGGACAACCGGCTCCCGATCATCATTTTCAACTTGAGGACTCCCGGAAATCTGCGCCGCACCGTCATGGGGGAACCGATCGGTTCCATCGTGACCGCCTAAGAGAGGCCCCATGGATGTCAATGACCTGAAAGGCCTGTTCGTCGAAGTGAACAAGCGGATGAATGCCGCAATCGATCACGTCAAGCACGAGCTTGCCGGCGTGCGCACCGGCCGGGCATCGGTGGCGATCCTCGAACACATCCAGGTCGAGGCCTACGGGTCGAAAATGCCCATCAACCAGGTTGCCACGCTCTCGGTGCCCGAACCCACGCTCCTCGTCGCGCAGCCTTTCGATCCCTCGTTAATGGGCGCGCTCGAAAAAGCCATCCGCACGTCGGACCTCGGGCTGAACCCGGCGAATGACGGGAAGGTCGTCCGGATTCCGGTGCCGCCGCTCACCGAGGAGCGCCGCAAGGAGCTCTCGAAGCACATGCACAAGCAGACCGAAGAAGGACGCAATGCCGTCAGGGCCGTGCGCCGCGACGCCAACGACAGGCTGAAGAAGCTGTTGAAGGATTCGAAGATTTCGCAGGACGACGAGCGCAAGGGTCTCGAGGAAGTGCAGAAGCTCACCGATCAGCACATCAAGATGATCGACGACGCCCAGGCGAAGAAGGATACAGAGCTTCTCGGTCGCTAATTTCCGTCCGGTGCATGGTCACCGAACGAAATTCCCAGCGCCCGAGCGGTGCGGATGACGTCCGAGTCTAGCGGTACGCGGCGTTGTTTTCCCACGATTTCCGCCAGCGGCACCGTCACGATGTCCGGCGAGCGCAGCGCGACCATCTTGTCGAAATCTCCCTGCACCACGCACTCGATCGCTTTGCCGCCAAACCGGGTCGCCAGCACACGATCGAAGCTCGTCGGAGTCCCGCCACGCTGCAGGTGACCCAGTACCACGTACCGTGTCTCCTTGTTCGTCAGCTTGCCCAGGTCGTGTGCCACTCGAGCGCTGAGTCCGCCAAGGCGCTCCGCCGTTGCCGGATCACCTTCCGCAATCACCGACACCTTTCCGCCGATCGGCGCCGCGCCTTCGGCGACGACGACAATGCTGAACCTGGCGCCCCAGAGTTCGCGCTCCTTCAGCCGCACCGCGACGTTGTTCAGATCGAACGGAATCTCAGGAATCAGAATCACGTCCGCTCCGCCGGCGACCCCGGCGTGAAGGGCAATCCACCCGGCATAACGGCCCATCACTTCGACGACCATGACGCGGTGGTGAGCTTCGGCGGTCGTGTGGAGGCGATCGATGGCGTCGGTCGCGAAGTCGACGGCGGTGTCGAATCCGAAGCAGTTCACAGTGCCGAACAGATCGTTATCGATGGTCTTTGGCACGCCGACAACCGGGATACCCTTCTTCGAAAACTCATGGGCGATAGCCAGCGTGCCGTCGCCACCGATGACGATCATCGCGCCAAGACCGAGCAAGTGGAAATTCTCGATCACGCGCGCCGAGTAGTCGACGTCGCCTTCGGGCGTCGGGAAAGGATAGGCAAGCGGGTTGCCGCTGTTCTTTGTGCCCAGAATAGTGCCGCCGAGCCGGAGGATTCCGGTCACGTCTGCAGGACGCAACACACGTGAGCGACCAGGCTCGATCAGACCGTCGAAGCTGTCTTCGATGCCGAGCACTTCAATCCCCGAGCTGAATGCGGCCTTCACGACCGCGCGAATGACGGCGTTCAGACCCGGTGCGTCGCCGCCGCCGGTCAGCACACCGATGCGTTTGATGTCTGCCATGTCGAGTGTGAGTATAGCCGTCCACCCGTCGCGGCAGGATGACACGTGGTATTATTGAAGGTCGTTCGCTTCCGACCAACCCACATGTGGGCGGCTAGCTCAGCTGGGAGAGCGCGGCGTTCGCAACGCCGAGGCCAGGAGTTCGATCCTCCTGCCGTCCACCAACTTACTTCACTTTGATTTCGTACAGCCTCGGCCAGAGTTTGCCGGTCACGAAGATGCGGTCGCCGGCGCTGTCGTAGGCAATGCCGTTCAACACGGCATCCTGCCCCACTGCTTTGTAGGGCGGGCTCAGAAGCCCCTTCAAGTTGATCCAGCCGAGGACCTGCCCGTCCTTTGGTGAGATGCGAACGATGTAGTCGGTCTGCCAGACGTTCGCCCAGATCTCTCCCTTGATCATTTCGAGCTCGTTCAGATTCACAATCGCGGTACCGGAATCCATTACCTTCAGCTTTCGCCGCTCCTGGAACCGCGTCAGTTCCATGAAGCGCAGCGTGCTCGAGCCATCGCTCATGATGAGGCCCGCCGGATCGTGCGTCAGGCCCCAGCCCTCGCCAAAGTAAGTGAAGTTCCGGACGAGCTTCAGCGTC
This sequence comes from Vicinamibacterales bacterium, assembly GCA_023717525.1. Classification (GTDB taxonomy): domain Bacteria; phylum Acidobacteriota; class Vicinamibacteria; order Vicinamibacterales; family JAMQPK01; genus JAMQPK01. The sequence goes on from JAMQPK010000132.1 coordinate 20,883, forward strand.
TTGGCGTCATAGACAAACCCGGCGCGGTCCTTCCAGGTCACTTGAAACAGCTTCCCAGCCGCCACGGTCACGCCCTCGCCGAAATACTGCGGGTGAATCTTCTCCTCTTGAACCACTTTGCCCGTCTCGAGGTCGACTTTGCGAACAGCCGACTGCCCCTTCAACCCTGTGCCCTCAAAGAGCACGCCTCCACTGAATTCCAGGCCCTGTGTATACGCTTTCGGATCGTGCGGATAGCTCTTCACGACCGTGTATCCGTACGTTGGCGCCCTGGAATTCGAGGGGGGAATGGAGCCCTGGCCGCTGACGCCGAGGGCGGCCGCCGCAACGAACACGACAAGAACCGGGATTCGACGAATCATGACGACATTATTACAGACCACCGGCCACCGTCGCTAGAATGTAGCGATGGAACCGACGTCGACCGCTTTGGCGACTGACGCCGTCATCGCCAGTGTTGCCTATGCGGCCGGCAAGCGGAGCGGCGATGTTGTGCTCGACGACATCAGCGAGGTCCTGAAGCAGCCGGGAACATTCGTCTGGATTGGTCTCTGCGAGCCCGATGAACCGCTTCTGCGAAAAGTGCAGAACGAGTTTGGCCTTCACGACCTCGCGATCGAAGACGCACTCACCGCACACCAGCGGCCCAAGCTCGAGCGATACGACAACTCGCTGTTCATCGTGCTCCGAACGGCGCAGCTTGGCCGGCCGAGCATTCCCGATCGATGCGCGGTCGAGTATGGCGAAACGCACGTCTTCCTCGGGCGCAACTTCGTCGTCACGGTGCGCCATGGAAGCGCGACCTCGTATGCCGGCGTCCGTACGCGGGCGGAATCGACGCCCAAGCTGCTGAAGCAGGGTCCGGCGTTTGTCTGCTACACCGTGATGGACTTCATCGTCGACCAGTATTTCCCGATCGTCGCTGCGCTCGAGGAAGAGCTGCAGCATCTGGAAAACCATATCTTCAGCGAATCGTTCAGCCGCGAGACCACGACGCAGATCTACAGGCTTCGGCGGGATCTGCTGGCGTTGAAGCGCGTTGTCTCGCCGGTTATTGAGATGTCGCTTCGCCTCAGCCGTTTTGAAGACGAACAGATTCCCGCCGCCTCACGTCCGTACTTTCGCGACGTCTACGACCATTGTTTGCGGATCAACGAAATGATCGACAGCGTCCGCGACCTCCTGGGGACCGCGCTCGAGGCGCACCTGTCACTGATTTCCGTTTCTCAGAACGAAGACACGCGGAAGCTCGCGGCATGGGCCGCGATTATCGCCGTGCCGACGATGGTTGCTGGAATCTACGGGATGAATTTCGACGTGATGCCGGAGTTGCGGTGGGCGTTCGGCTATCCCCTCGTCGTTGCCGCCACGGTTGGGATTTGCCTGACGCTATATGTGCGGTTCAGGAAGTCTCACTGGCTCTGAGGGTATGCTGCAGCACGCCCAGGGCACGCTCATCAGCTTCGGAGCGCGTCGAGCCTGAGGTCTCGATTCCCACGGTTATCGGATCCCCCGCCGCCTCCAGTACCTCGAGCACCTGGGCCTTCCAGCCACTGGTCTCGGTCGGCTCGGAAACGATGTAGAACCTGCGCTCGCCGATCGTCACTTCTCTTGCCATAGGTTTGCCGTTCAGTTCGAATCCAGGTACGAATCGCGTAATCGCGGGTCTCAATATTGGTCAGAAGCCATAGACCTTCAACCCTCTTTTCGGCAGTCTGTCTCCCCGACTCCAATACCGACCGCGTCATTTTCCCAACAAAATCTGAACCTGCCGGACGCCGGACAGGTCGGCGACGGGACGGCACTTTCTTTGCGATTAGTAAGGTCGGACTCGGCAAGAGATACAGAGGCTCGACATGTGGAACTGGCTGAACTGCTACCTGTCAGGACGTCATGACTACGGCGTGACCTGCTCCTCAGGCTCCATCTTCCTTCGCTGCATTCACTGTGGAAAACGGTCCGAAGGATGGATGGTCCACGCTCACCAGCAGGGACATCCCAGCCTGGCCCGGGCGCTACCGTTCACACCCCGCCAGAACGTCCGCGAACAGCGCTCGGCGTAGGAAGCCCGTCAGCCTGCTTGACGGTCACTGGACGGGCAGGAAACAATAGCGTCCGTGGCTGTTGAACGCATCACCAAAGAACAACTGAAAGAGCGTCTGGACCGAGGCGACAAGCCCACGATTCTGGATGTGCGCCTGAAATACGCCTACGAGCACAGCACTGTGAAGCTTCCAGGGGCGATTCGGGTCTCTCCGCAGCAGATTTCGCCGGCCGGCCTCACGCCGGGCGTGGAAATCGTGGCGTACGACTCCGATCCCAACGAGCTCACCAGCACATTCGTTGCCGGTGAGCTGAAGCGGATGGGCTTCAGCGTGACCGTGCTGAAAGGCGGAGTTCCGGAATGGCTCGCCGCGAATTTTCCCATCGAAACGAAGGAAGCACCGCGCTCCGCTCCTCCTGAACCAGGCTCGCTGAAGGGCTAGACACGACGGCCATAAAGGACCCTGCACGCGTTGCCGCGGCACTTGCGACCGCGGCGGTCGCCTTCGCCTGCTATCACGCAACGCTGCTTCCCGGTCTCGATCTTGGTGACAGCGCTTCATTCCAGACGGGCGTCGGCTCGCTCACTCTGACGCCGCGACAGGCCTACCCTCTCTACTACGCCCTTGGAAACATCGTCGCGTGGCTGGATCCCCAGGAGCCAGCGCATGCGATGAATCTCGCGTCGGCGATTTACGGCGCGATGGCCGTCGCCGTCGCGACGCTCGTGGCCGCAGAGGTCGCCGCGTCGACAATTGCGGGGATCGCCGCCGGCCTCTTTCTGGCCTTTTCGCATACGTTCTGGTCACAGGCCATCACGGCCGAGGTGTACACGCTCCATCTGTTGATGGTCGGCGGCTCGTTGCTGGCGTTGTTCGCGTGGGAAAGACATCCCACGCTGCCGCGGCTCGCGCTGTTCTACACCATCTACGCCCTTGGGTTCGGCAATCACCTGAGCATGGTCCTGCTTCTTCCGGGGTTCGCGCTCTTTCTCCTGACGCAACGCCGGCACGCTGGTGACCCGCTCGAGCCACGAACCGTTCTGATGGCGCTCGCCATCGCCGCGTTGGGTGCTCTCCAGTACGCGTGGAACTTCCGTGGCCTGTGGACGCTGCCCGAACCGCCGTCGAGCCTCGTCCAGGGGATCGGCCAATTCTGGTTTGACGTGACGAAAGCCGACTGGCGCGAGACGCTGGTGATGGGAGTGTCGGAAACGGGGCTGCAGACCCGGCCGTCAATGTACTGGTGGGACCTGCGCCAGCAGCTCGGCGCGCCCGGCGTTGCACTGGCAATCATCGGGTTCGCGTATCTGGTTGCCAGATGGCCACGTCGAGCCGCTCTGTTAGCCGTGCTTTTCGTGACGAGCCTGATGTTTGCGTGGACGTACAACGTAGGCGACGCCTACATCTTCTTCCTGCCATCGCACTACATCCTCACCCTCTGTGCGGGCGCCGGCGTCGCCGGCCTCATGTATCTCGCGCGCCTCTTCCCCCTTCCCTCTTCCCTCTCCCCTACCATTGGCCTCTTCTGCCTCCTGTACCCCGCCTGGCGTGGCTACGACACGCTCCCCGCCATCGACCGCAGCTGGGATACACGCGCCGTCCAGATTTTCGATCGGCTGACGGCCTGCGACAACACTGCCTTTGGCCTCGACGCAAATTGGCAGGTGCAGAACGCGGCCGAGTACTACATGCGCGAACACAAGCCGGCAACGCCGTGGTTCGTTACCGAGGAGCTCACGTGGCTGCGGCCAGGCAATCCAGGCGCCTTTCGGCGCCTCGCCGCAACGAATTCCATCGTGATCACAGGCGATACTCTCCACAAGATCCTTGCGGTCGATCCCACCGCGTCGTTCTTGACAAGGGTCAATCTCGAGCGCCCTCTCGTCGACTACATCTCGGCCCTGGACAAGGGTCTCGTATACGCGCTCGCGGTTCTGAGGCCCTATCGCGAGTTCCCGATCGATCGCGACGAAGTCGAAAGCGCCTGGAAAGTGCTCGCCGGCGATGCAGCGCTTCCGCCTCTGGACGACTACACGATCATCGTCGGACAGATCGGAGAGCCGCCGCATCTCATCCGCTCGAACCGCCGTCCGTTCCGGGCGAAGACCGCCCTCGGAGGACTCGATCTCGACCTCCGGATGGAGTCATGGCTGCCCACCGACACCATCCGTCGCAGCGGTTTTGGACATGTCGTCGCGAACCGTCATCACCTGCTCGCATTGGATCGAGGCTTGAGCCTCGTCGTTTTGGGAGCCGCGGCCACTCCGGTGCTGACCGCGTATCGGTACGGCCTGTTCGCACCGATGGAGCGGTGGGTATCCGGGCTCGGCGACACGCTGCCCCCGTCGTGCTATCGTTGATTCACTGTGGCTGTCTGGCGCGCACTTGGGCTTCTCCTCGCGTCCTGCATTGCGGCTTCAGCCCAGCCTCAGACGCCCGAGTCCCTGGCGCGCGATCTCCAGAAGAAATACGACGGCATCAACGATTTCTCCGCTGATTTCGTGCACAGCTATCGAGGAGGCGTGCTCAAGCAGCAGGCTACCGAAAGCGGCAGGATGATGGTGAGGAAGCCAGGAAAAATGCGCTGGGAGTACACCGCACCCGAGAAGAAGACCTTCGTATCTGACGGCCACAAGATGTACGCGTACCTCCCGAAGGATCGCCAGGTCATCGTAAGTACGGTACCGGCGTCGCACGACCAGGCGGCAACACCCGCTCTGTTGCTTGCCGGGACAGGGAATATCGCCCGAGACTACGAGGTGGCATTCGACAAGGTACCCGAGGCGCCAGCCGGATCGCTTGCGCTTCGATTGACCCCGAGGAAGCGCGAAGCCGAATACGACTGGCTCACGCTCGTCGTCGAGCCCGGCTCGCTGCGCCTGCGGATGCTGATTACCGTCGATCCCCAGGGCGGGCGTTCCGCGTTCACCTTCACCAATCTCAAGGAAAATGCCGGCTTGGCCGATACTCTCTTCGTGTTCAAGATGCCGCGCAACGTGGATGTGGACGTGGTCAACGATGGCGGGGCGAAATAGCGTGCGGGCCGCCTTGTTGGCGCTCGTCGTCGTTGCCGTCGCTGGCTGCGCCACGAGTACTGCGCTCAAGAACGGACGCAGTGCGGAGGATCGCCAGGACTACGACCGCGCCGTGCTCGAGTATCAGCGCGCGCTGCAGTTGAACCCGAACAGCGCCGATGCGAAAACCAGCCTCCAGCGCGCGAGGCTTCGGGCGTCCCAGGATCACTTCAGCCGCGCCCGCCGGCTCGCCGCCACCGGCAGGCTCGACGAGGCGCTCGCCGAGTACCAGCTTGCCGCGGAGATGAACCCGTCAAGCGCCGAAGTCGCCGAGGAACTGCGGACGACACAGAATCTTCTGCGTGCGAAAGTCGCCACGAGCCGCGACGGGAAGACGCAGCTGGAGACGCTCGTCGATCGCATGCGCGACCAGCCGGCACCTGGCCTGGCCGCACCCACCGATCCGCTGACGGACTCCTGGACGTTCCGAAACGCGAGCAACCAGGACATCCTGCGTGCCATTGCGCAGGTGTCGAACGTGAACGTCGTGTTCGATCCGGCGTTCATGCCTACGTCGATTTCCATCGATCTCAGAAACCAGACTTTCGATCAGGCGCTCCGGTCGATCACGGCGAGCACCAGGACGTTCTTCCGCGTCACTGCCCCGCGAACCATTACCATCATTCCCGATACGCCCGCCAAGCGCCGGGAGTACGAGGAAGAAATCGTCAGGACGTTCTTCCTGAGCAACGCCGATCTGAAAGAAACCATGGATCTGCTGCGTATCGTGATCGATGCGCGCGCGATTGGATCGACGGCCGGAACCAACGCGCTGGTGATTCACGATACGGCCGATCGCATCGCGGCGGCAGCCCGCCTGATCGACGTCATCGATAAGGCGCGCCCGGAAGTCTTGATCGACGTCGAACTCCTCGAGGTGAACCGACAGAAACTCGTAGAGTACGGGCTGCAGTTTGCGTCACCTGGCGCCGCCGGCGTTTTCGGCACAGCGGATGTCAATCGAACGGGCCTCAGCCTGGCCGACTTGAAGAATCTCGGCCAGGATCAGGTCCTGATGACAGGTGTACCCGGCCTTTACTACCGCCTCCTGAAAACCGAGGGGAGTTCGCGCGTCCTGGCTAATCCACAGCTGCGTACGGTCGTCGGCATGCCTGCAAGCGCCGCGTTCGGTGACGAAGTGCCCGTGCCCGTGACGACGTTTGCGCCCATCGCAACCGGCGGGATCGCACAGCAGCCGATCACCTCGTACACCTATCGCAACATCGGCGTAAACATCGAGATCACGCCAAGGGCGCATCTCGACAACGACGTCACGCTGGCCCTGCGATTAAAAGTGAACAGCATTTCCGGCGAGGGATTCGGCGGCCTGCCGACCTTCGCTAATCGTGAAGTGACCACACAGATTCGGTTGAAGGACGGCGAAACGAACATGCTGGCGGGCCTCATCCGCGACGACGAACGGCGGTCGCTCGATGGCATTCCGGGGATCAGCGACCTGCCGCTGGTCGGGCACATCTTCGGCCATTCGAAGAACTCGCACGATCAAACCGACGTCATCCTGATGCTCACCCCGCACATCGTCCGCGTGCTGGATCTGACCGAAGAAGACCTCCGCGCCTTTGTCGTCGGGCCCAGCTCCTCTACCGCGACCGGACAGTTCAGCGCCCCAACCCTCGCGCCATCGCCGGATCCGCTGCCGGGCCCGCCGAGAACCAACGAGGGACCGGTGCCGATCATGCCCCCAGTGGTGGCCCCGCAACAGCCGGGGACGCAACTGCCGACGGCGCCTCCGACGCCGCGCTAGGTGTGCCTCTGCTTCGCCCACCGATCGTCGACCGTGCAGCTCGGCATGGCCAGCGCACGGCTATCGTCGACCCCCAGGGCTCGTATACCTATCAGCAACTGAACGCGGCGTCCGCAGGTATCGCAGGACGGCTATTGGCTGACAGGGCCGATCTGGACGAAGCACGCGTGGCCTTCCTCATTGCGCCGAGCTTCGACCATATTGCCGTGCAGTGGGGTATCTGGCGCGCCGGCGGCATTGGCGTGCCTCTGCCGATGGGCTCGCCCGCCTCCGACGTCGACTATTTCGTTCGAGACGCGGACGCGTCCGCCGTGGTCTGCGACGCGCAATACGCATCGATGGTGGCGCCCATCGCGAAGAGCGCTGGTGCGGCGCTCTTCACGACAGATGATCTTCTGAGAGCCCCTGTCCGACAGGAATCGGAGAGTGGCGACTTCCCCATCGATGGGGCGCGTCGCGCGACGATGGTGTACACCAGTGGAACGACCGGCAGGCCGAAGGGTGTCGTGGCGACGCACGCAAATATTGCAGCCCAGATTGAGTCGCTGGTCTCCGCCTGGGAATGGAGTGCCGCCGATCGTACGCTCCTTGTGCTTCCTCTTCACCACGTCCACGGCATCATCAACGTCGTCTGCAGCGCGCTGTGGTGTGGCGCCACTCTGGAAGTGCTTCCGCGCTTCGATGCCGACGCGACGTGGGACCGGATTGCGTCGGGAGAACTCACGGTGTTCTCGGCCGTGCCGACGATCTATCACCGCCTGATTCAATCCTGGGAATCCGCGACAGCCGAGGTTCAGCGGGGGCGATCGAGCGGGTGTGGCGCTGTGCGGCTGATGATGTCAGGCTCCGCTGCCCTGCCCCGGCAGGTCCTCGAGCGGTGGCGCGAAATCTCCGGTCACCTGCTGCTCGAGCGGTACGGAATGACCGAGGTTGGAATGGCGCTGTCCAATCCGCTTCATGGGGAGCGCCGGCCTGGCTTCGTGGGATCGCCGTTGCCCGGCGTGTCGATCCGCCTCGTGGACGATCGCTGTGAGGCGGCGCCCGATGGTCAACCTGGAGAAGTGCAACTGAAGGGCGCTGGAGTCTTTTCAGAGTACTGGCGGCGTCCGGACAGCACGAACGAGGCGTTCAAGAACGGCTGGTTTCTCACCGGGGACATCGCGATTCGCGAGAATGGCGCGTATCGGCTCCTTGGGCGATCGAGCGTCGATATCATCAAGAGCGGCGGCGACAAGCTCTCCGCGCTCGAAGTGGAGGATGTGCTGCGCACTCATCCCGCGATTGCCGAATGCGCTGTCGTCGGCGTCGACGATCCGGAATGGGGACAGTGCGTCTGCGCAGCTGTCGAAACACGAGCGGGCTGTGCGCTTAGTCTGGCTGAGCTACGCGAATGGGCAAAGCCGAGATTGGCGCCCTACAAGATCCCCAGGGATCTGATGTGTGTGTCGAAACTGCCCAGAAACGCCATGGGAAAGGTCATCAAACCTGAAGTGACGGCTTTTTTTGCCCCACCTGCTCCACCTGAGCGCCAAGCGCCTTGAGGCGGTTGACGAGCTGCCCGTAACCGCGCTCTACGGTTTCGAGCGGGGTCAGGCGGCTCTGCCCCTGCGCGGCGAGCCCGGCGGCAATCAGTGCCATCCCCGATCGCAAATCCCTGCTGTCGAGCGTGCGGCCTTTCAGCTTTGTCGGACCGGTCACGATGATGCGGTGCGGATCGCACAGGAAGAGATCCGCCTTCATCCCGCTTAGCTGCTCGAGCGCGAACAGACGCAATTCGTACATCCAATCGTGCACCAGCGTCCGTCCTCCGGCCTGCGTGGCGAGGACCGTCACGAGGCTCACGAAGTCGCTGGGGAATCCAGGCCACAGACCGGTTGTGATCTTGCCAGCTGCCACCGGCGTGGACGTGTCGATACGGAGAAGTCCGTCCTCGAAGGTGCACTCGATCTTCATCCGCTGGAGGACAAAGGCGATGCCTTCCACATCTTCGGCGCGCGCACCGCGCACTTCGATTTCACCGCCGGTGATCGCCGCCACGACTGCCCAGCTTCCCGCCTCGATGTAATCGCCATGAAGACGGTGTGCGGCGCCACGCGGACGCCGGGTCCCCTCGATCCGAATCGTGGACGACCCCGCGCCGGTGATGCCGACGCCCATCGCTTTCAAGAACGTGCACAACTCGACCACGTGCGGCTCGGTGGCGGCGTGGCGTATCTCGGTCATGCCTTCGACGGTCGCGGCTGCAAGAATGGCCGTCTCCGTGCCCGTCACAGATGCTTCGTCGAGATACATGGACGCGGCCTTCAGGCCGGCTGGCGCATCCAGCGAGTGTCCGCCCGACGGCAGGACTCTGGCGCCAAGCGCCACGAGCGCATCGATGTGAGTGCCAATCGTGCGCCGCGCCGGAAAGTCTCCACCCGGTGTGCCGAGAATCGCCTTCCCGGTCCTCGCAAGCAGCGGCCCCAGCAGGAGCACCGAGCCGCGCAACTTCCCCACAAGAGCGCTGTCCGGCTCCGAACTGGCGATAGCCGGGCATCGCACTTTGATGGTGGTCGTCCCCAGCCCTTCGACCTCGGCGCCGACTTCCCGCAGCAATTCGGCCATCACGCCAACGTCGCCAATCCGCGGCATGTTGGTGAGGACGCATTCCTCGGACGTCAGCAGGCAGGCCGCCAGCAGCGGAAGGGCCGCGTTCTTGTTGCCCTCCACTTCGATGGTGCCGGAGATGCGGTGCCCTCCTTCGATCAACAGACTCGACATCAAAACTCTCCCAGGTAGACGATTTCTTCGAGCAGCGTCACGCCGAAGCGTTCGCGGACTGTCGCGCGGCACAAATCGATGAGGCCGCGAATCTCGACAGCCGTGGCGTGTCCGTCATTCACGATGAAGTTACCGTGCACAGCCGACACTCGCGCATCACCACGAGCGGCACCCTTCAAGCCGGCGCGATCGACCAGAGCGCCGGCAGAAGCCGGGATACCCGCCGGAACGAGCGCCGCGTCAGGGTTCTGAAAGATGCATCCGGCGCTCGGGGTATCGAGCGGCTGCGTGGTCTTCCGGTAGGCCAGCGAGCGTCGCGCG
>JAMQPK010000152.1 GCA_023717525.1 Vicinamibacterales bacterium
CCCGATCCAGTCGCCGGTCGCGAGTTTGGCGAACAGCGCCTTGTCGAGACCGCGCGCCGCCTTGGTGTTGAGATCCTCGATGGTGGCGTTTTGCCTGAGGTTGGCAAACTTGAGCCGGGTGACGAGCCGCTTGCTTGCGCGCTCGACGGCCTCGCGATCGACGAGCAGACCGAGCCGCTCCTCGAACGTGAGCGAAGCAACAGCGGGCTGCTGTCGCTGCTCCTCGAATGCTTTGGCCATGCCGACGAGACCGAGGGCGATGAGCCGGTCGTGTGTGGGATGTGGAAGCACGTGTCATTCCTCTCTTTGTCTTTCACCCGCTCCTTTACTTCGCGTGCCGCCGCTTGCGGGCCTCCCGGGGCACGCGATCATCCGGGATCAGTGGTAGTAGCCACGCCCACGGATGTTGGCGTGCCGGATCGGAGACGCGTCCGGCGTGTTCGGTTTGGCGAAGGCACGATCGAGCCCGTTCTGCAGAATCGACTTGATCGAGCCGTAGGTGGTCGCGCCGATATCGTTGCCGCGCCTGGCCGCCGCCTCGATGCGCTCGGGTCCATAGCTCTTCATGAGGCTGAGGATGCCAAGGCAGGAGCGGAAGCCCTGCTCGGGATGCGGCTTCGCTTTCATGATCGCCTCGAACAGTGCGATCGTTGCGGGGCCGATCTTCTCGGCCTCGCGCGACACGCGTGCCGGTGACCATTCTGCGTAACGCCGATGGCTCGACGGCATGTGCTCCGGGATCGTCGTGTGCTTGTGCGCGACGCGCGAGCGTACGTGGCTCGCAATCCGCTGACCCTTGTGGAAGATCTCGATCGTGCCGTCCGTGAGGCGCGCGTCGACGGTCTCGCGCAACAGCTCGAACGGCACCGAGTAGTAATGGTCGTCGACCTCGACGTGATAGTCGGGCGCGACCGTGCAGCGCTTCCACTCGGCATATTGGTAGCGCTCGCTCGGAAGCCCTTTCAGCGCCGGCCGGTCGAGACTGGCGAAGAGATCGTTGCGGCTCTGCTTCAGCTGCTTCATCACTTTCGTGTTGATCTTCGTTACGCAGTCGCGAACGGCGTCGTTCAACTCGACCAAGGAGAAGAAGCGACGGTTGCGCAGCTTGCCGAGCACGAAGCGCGAGACAATGCCGACGGCAGCCTCGACCTTAGCCTTGTCGCGCGGGCGTCGAACGCGTGCCGGCAGCACGACGAAGCCGTAGTGATCAGCGAGATCCTGATACGTCCTGTTGACGCCCGGCTCGTAGCGCGACGGCTTGGTGATGCCGGCCTTAAGATTGTCGGGCACCGCAGCCTTCGGCACACCGCCGAAGAAATCGAGAGCGTTGACGTGCGCACCAATCCAGTCGGGCAGCGTCTCGCTCCAGCGCGCCTCGGCGTAGGTGTAGCTCGACGCGCCGAGTGCCGCGACGAAGAGATGCGCCTCGTGCACCTCGCCTGTCATCGGATCGATGATCGGAACCGTGTCACCAGCCCAGTCGACAAACAGCTTATCGCCCGCCACGTGCGTCTGCCGCATCGTCGGCGACAGCCGCCTTCTCCATTCGCCGTAAAGTTCGCAGAAGCGGGAATATCCGTGGCCGTCGAAATGCTCCGCGCGATGCTCCTCCCACAGCAGCATCAGCGTCACGCCGCGACGCTTGAGTTCTTGGTGCACCTTCGTCCAGTCGGGCACCGGCTTCGTCGAGCCCTCGTGGAAGCCCGCCGGCGTGAACAGCCGCCGCTCCAGCTCGGCGTCGGTGATCTCCGGCGGAATCGGCCACGTGATCCCGATCACCTTGGCGCGGCTCACGTACTCGGAAACCGCCGTTTTGCCGACGCCTGTTGCCTCGCGCACCTGACGGACGCTGAACCCCAGCTCATAGGTCAGCCGCAGCACTTCACGGATCTTCCTCATCGACATTCTCATCCCGGCCATCAGTCGCCCCTGTTGTTCTCGACAGGGACTGCCGATCTGCTGATTCGGATGTCGACGGGAGACTGGCTAGACGCTCATCAGAAACTGTCCGCAATCACCGGAACGCTGTCCGCGATGCGTCGGAATGACTGTCCGCGATGGACCGGAATCTGCACGTAGTGGGCGTATGTGTGTCCTTTTAGCAAAGGAAGCACCCTAATGCCCAACGCAGTCCAAGCTA
>JAMQPK010000168.1 GCA_023717525.1 Vicinamibacterales bacterium
CACCGCAAGACCTCGTTTTCGCCTTTAGCTTTGACCATATAAGGAGTTAGGCCCGTTTCCGGATCACATCATCAATAATACCGTATTCCTTCGCCTGGTCGGCATTCATGATGTAATCCCGCTCCGTATCGTCCTGGATACGCTTTATCGGCTGCCCAGTGTGGTGCACAAGAATTTCATTGAGGCGCTCGCGCATGCGGAGAATCTCCCGCGCCGCGATGTCGATGTCGGTCGCCTGGCCCCCCAGCCCGGACATGAGCGGCTGATGGATGACGATGCGCGAGTTGGGCAGCGAGTACCGTTTTCCCTTGGCGCCGGAGGCCAAAAGCACGGCTGCCATCGACGCCGCCTGGCCCATACAGTAGGTAGCCACGTCGGGCCGGATGAACTGCATCGTGTCGTAGATCGCCATTCCCGCGGTAATGGAACCGCCTGGGCTGTTGATGTACAGAAGGATGTCTTTATCGGGGTCCTCGGCCTCCAGGAACAGCATTTGCGCGATGACGAGGTTGGCAATCTGATCGTCAATCGGGGTGCCGATGAAGATGATGCTGTCCTTCAGAAGCCGCGAAAAGATGTCGTAGGCCCGCTCGCCGCGATTAGTCTGTTCCACCACCATGGGCACGAGCTGCATGTGCGAATCTGGCATAAGCGTCTTTAAAATGAACGGCTTGTTAGGGGGTTTTACGCGATTCTAACACGCTCAGAATATCGGCCGATACGGCGCTTCCGATCAGTCCCTGGTGACCTGCGCTCGCGAGAGCACGTAATCCATGGTCTTTTCGCGCCGCAGTCCGGCAGCGAGGCGAGACAGCGCTCCCTCTTTCTCGAGCCGGGCCCGCACGGCGGCCGGCGTCAGGCCGCTCCGTTCGGCGTACTGTGCAACATCCTTCTCGATGTCCTCACCGGTAACCGTCACGTTCTCCCGGCGCGAGATTTCATCGAGCACAAGGGCGCTTTTCACAGAATCCAGGCTCGCCTCACGCTGGCTGTCGCGGAACTGGTCCCAGTCGATGTTGGCGCGGCGCGGATCGATGTTCTGATCCATGAGCCTGCGAGCAAACTCCTCTGTCCGGCGGTCGAGCTCGCGCTCCACCAGCGAGGCAGGAATGTCGACGGTGATGCGGCCGGCTAGTTCCTTCAGGAGATCCGCCCGAAGGTTGCGGTCGGCCTCGGCGTCAGCCTCGCGCAGCAAATCCTCCTGAATCCGCCCGCGCAACGCGTCGAGCGTGTCGAATTCGCCCACATCCTTTGCGAACTCGTCATCCAGGGCGGGCAGCACCCGTTTACGGATGTCCTTCACCTTTATGGCGTAGCCGACGTCGGTATTCGCCATCTCCTTCACCGCGTAGTCTTCGGGATAGTGAATGGTGAAGCGCTTCTCGGCACCAGACTCGAGCCCCTTCAGCTGCTCGTCGAAGCCTGGAGGATTCGTCTTGCCGCCGATCTCCACAACGACATCGTGGTGGTGGCCGCCTTTATCCGTCTCCGTAGGAGTGCGATCGACGTCGAGCGTGACGGTATCGCCCACCTCGATGCCACGCCCCTCCACGGGCTCGAACCGGGCTGCCCGCGTCTGCAGTTGTGACAGGGTCTTTTCGACCGCGTCTTCCTCGAGTGTGACGGCGGGGCGGCGCAACGCGATGGTGTTGAGCTCTCCGGGATCGATCGGCGGCAGCGTTTCGAACGTCGCGGTGAACTTCAACGCCTGGCCTTCGTCCAGCTGCACGTCCTTCACATCGGGCGTATCGACCGGTTCGAGGCCGCGCTCGCGGAGCGCTTCGTCGATGGCGCGCGGAATCAGGTCGTGCGCAACGTCGTGCAGGATTTGATCGCGGAAGCGTTTCTTGATGAGCGTCGGCGGAACTTTGCCCTGACGGAAGCCGGGAATACGCGCCTGCCGGCCGTAGCTGCGAGCGACGCGCGCGATCTGCTCATCGACGATGTCGCTGGGAATTTCGACGGCGACGCTCTTGCGCGTTTCAGTGAGATCCGCGAATTCTGTTTTCACTTTCGCAGTATATCAATTTGGTCGTTGGTCATTGGTCGTGGGTCGTTAGTCCAGTCGTTGATCGCGATCGTCATCGCTGGGACCAAGGACGAAGGACCAAGGACCAAGGACCTGAAAGTGGGGGCTGAGGGATTTGAACCCACACGTCTCGCGACACAAGATCCTAAGTCTTGCGCGTCTGCCAGTTCCGCCAAGCCCCCGCCGGCAAGCTAACTGATATTAATCCAGCCAGTTAGCAACTCTAGGCAAACGATCCTCTCCCGTCGATAAGACAAGCGTGATTCGGCGCATTCCCGTATCACGTAGGACAATGTAGTAGTCATATTTGTCCTATAGAGTCATCTATTGTCAGCATAAACGTATCCTTTTTGACCCTTTGAGCAGGGATCATGTGACTGGCGGGGCGAAGCTGCAGATGGCCCCCGGCGTCCTCGCAGACGTCGCGGAACTGGCCGGCGGTTCACCACTTGCCGCGCGAGCGCGATCGGTGATGGCACGAGTGTCGGCGATCGTCGATCCTGTGTTGATTTCTGCCGAGGAAGGGCTCGACGCCATCCAGGTTGCGCGCGCCATTCATCTAGCGGGTCCCCGATCGGCCGGTCCGGTTGTCGTGGTCGATTGTGCCGGCGCCGATGCCGCCGAGCTCGGGCGACAGATGTTCGGCTGCGACGCACTCGGCGGCTCGCTGCTGCTCCAGCAAGTGGAAGAACTGCCGACCCCGTTGCAGACGCGCCTCGCACGCGCGCTGCGCGACGGCCAGATCGATACCGATGCGTCAGGACGGGGAGTTGCGTTCGACGTCCGCGTGCTGGCGACGACAGCCGATCACCTTGAAGCCGATCTCAAAGACGGCAAGCTACGCCGCGAGCTCTATGTGCGATTCACGCAGCGGCTCGAGCTGCCTCCCCTGCGACATCGCCCTTCCGACATTCCCACACTCGTTGGCTGCCTGGTCGCGGAGTCGGCCGCGGCTTCTCGCGTGCCAGTGCCAGCGTTCAGTCGCGAGGCACTGACCCTCCTGTCGGCACTGCCATGGCGGCGCAATCTCGCCGAACTGCGCGAGGTGCTCGATGTGTTGGTGCTCGGCGCAGTTGGCGGGACCGTTCAGCTCGAGGATGTGCTCGGGCACGTCCCGGTGGAGCGTATGTCGTCTGGTTATGCCACGGCTGTCAGCCTGCGCGAGGCGCGCATCAGTTTCGAGCGCCAGTTCATCGCCTCGGTCCTGCATCGCCATCGCGGCCGCATGGAGGATGCGGCCAGGTCGCTCGGAATTCAGCGGACGAATCTCTACCGGAAAGTCCGGCAGCTCGGGCTGGCGCGAGCGAAGGGATGACATTGAAGATTGGAGCATTGAAGATTGGGGGATTGGTACTGACGTGTACGCTGGTGGCGCCGGCTGCAGCTTTCGCGCAGCTGACGGCACCCGCCGAGCGAGCGCAGATCGAGCTCGGCCCTGTCTCGCTCTATCCGAGCGTACAGCTCGTCGAGGCTGGCTACGATGACAACGTCTTCAACGAGACGGTCGATCCGAAGGGCGACTACACCTTCACGCTGGCGTCGCGCATTCTTGTCGTGACGAAGATTGCGCAGAATGAACTGATGTTCTCGAGCGGCGCCGACTATGTCTGGTTCAAGGAGTATGTCTCTGAGAGGAACAACAACCTGAAACACGCCGTCCGGTTCAATCTGTCGGTCAGCCGATGGAAGCCGTACGTCGGCGCCACCCGGACCGAAACGCAGTCCCGTCCGAATTCGGAAATCGACGTTCGCGCGAAGCGGCTCGAACACTCGGCAGTGGTGGGATCGAACTTCAACCTGACCGCCCGCACGGCGATTACCGCGTCGGCTCAGGCGGACGACTCGGCGTACGACGACGGCGAGACGTTTCGAGGAGTGGCGCTCGACGACGCCCTTGATCGACGGGGCCAACTGTACTCGGGCGGTGTACGGTATGCGCTGACGCCGCTCACGACGCTGCACGTGACCGGCAACTACCAGGAAGACGTGTTTCCGCAGTCGCACACGCGTGATGCCACCCGCGTCAGCGTGACGCCGGTCCTCGAGTTTTCCCCTGATGCCGCGATCCGCGGGCGCTTTTCAGCCGGCTATGAACTGTTCAAGCCGAAAGACCCGAGTCTTCCAGAACACCCTGGAATCGTCCTCGACGGTTCGGTGAACTGGGCTACGGCGTCCCTGACGGGCTTCGATCTTCAGGTCGGCCGCAACGTGAGCTACTCTTATCAGGAGACCGAGCCCTACTACATTTCCACGAGTGTGCGCCTGGCCGTCAGCCAGCGCGTTTTTTGGGATGCCGAGCTGGTGGCCAACGGTTCGCGAGAGCTGCTCTCATATCACTGGCACGCGGGAATCACACCGCCGCCGGGCGCACCGGTCCGCCGTGACACGGCGGATACATATGGTCTAGGGGTCGGTGTACCGCTTCACCGTGGGTTGAAGTTCGTCGTGGGAATGGAATGGCAACGGCGCGAATCGGAAGAGCACCCGGAAACCGGCTACAACCGGCGGCGGTTGATTAGCACATTCACCATCGGATATTGAGGAATTGACCATGGTGTCTCGCACACTCGCATTGCTCCTGTTTCTCGGTACGACGCAGATCTCGGCCCAGCAGACAACGCTTCCGCTTCCACCGGTGCCTCCGCCGGCGGCTCCGTCAGGCGACTATCTGGTCGGCGCCGGCGACATCCTGCAGGTCACCGTCTACGGAGAGAAGGAGCTGACGGGTTCGTTCCGGGTCGACAACGACGGCACATTTCCGTATCAGTACTTGAACCGTGTGAAAGCGGAAGGCCTGACGACCCAGGCCATTGAAGAGTCGATGGAAAAGGCGCTGGCCGATGGTTTCTTGAGAAACCCTCAAGTGTCCGTCGAAGTGAGGGAGTACCGCAGCAAGAACGTCTGGGTGCAGGGCCAGGTGCGCGCACCTGGGAAATATCCCCTGCCGGCCAATGCCAGTTTGATGGATGCGATCTTCCTTGCGGGCTCGACAACGGCGGATGCGGGCAACTGGGTGGAGATCTATCGCCAGCGATCGGCCGCGGCGCCGGGTCCGAGCGTGGCAACCGCGCCGGGGAACAAGCCCGACGAGCGGATCAAGCTGACCGACGTGCAGAGCGGTATCGCGCAGTCGATCAAGATTCAGGACAACGACACGATCTTCGTTCCCAAAGCACAGGTCATCTACGTCGCCGGTATGGTGCGCGCGCCAGGCGCCTTTCGCTTCGACGATGGGATGACGGTGTTCGAAGCGATTTCATTGGCTGGTGGCGTCAACGAAAAGGGCTCGAATTCGCGGATGTCGATCGTCCGGTTCGTGAATGGACAGCGGAAAGAGGTCGACGCGAAGTCCGGAGATATGCTCCAGCCCGGAGACCAGGTGGTCGTCAAAGCGCGCCGCCTGTGAGGATCGTCTTCCTCAACCCGAGCGGCGAGCTTGGGGGAGCGGAGACTGCACTGCTCGAGATGCTGGCCGCCCTCCGGGAGGCGCGCCCTGCCTGGACGCTCGGCGTTGTGGCGTCGGCGCCCGGCCCACTTCTGGATCGCGCAGCTGAGCTCGGTGCGGAGGTTGCGGCGCTCACCTTTCCCCGACAACTCGCCAGCCTTGGGGAGTGGGGCCAGCGTGGATCGCTGGCGGCGCGTGCCAGGCTCGCAGCCGCTGCCTGCGGCGCGGCACTCCCCACGATCGGCTATGCATCACGTCTCCACCGCCATCTCGTCACGTGGAGACCGGACATCGTCCACACCAATGGATTGAAAATGCATCTGCTGGGTTCGCGCTGCCGGCCTGGCGGCGTGCCCGTGCTGTGGCATATGCACGACTATCCGGATTCTCGCCCGCTGACGGCGGTCCTGCTCCATGCGCAGGCGCATCGCTGCGCACAGGTTGTCGCGAATTCCGAAAGTGTGGCGCGCGCGGCGCATGAGCTTCTGGGACCGCAATCGCGCGTTCGGGTGGTCTACAACGCAGTCGACCTTGACCGGTTCCAACCTGAAGGCGCCTCTATCGATCTCGACGCGCTCGCCGGTCTGCCTCCTCTGGAGGCCGGCGGGCTCCGCGTCGGCCTGGTCGCCACTTTCGCGCGGTGGAAGGGGCACGACGTATTTCTGAAGGCGTTATCGGCTCTGCGCGCTCCGGTGCCGGTTCGGGGATACGTGATTGGCGGACCGATCTACGAAACGGCCTCAAGCCAGTTTTCATCAGAAGAGCTGCGTCATCTCGCGGCCTCGTGCGGCCTGCGTGGTGGATCGATCGGCTTTACGGGCCGTGTTGCGGATGTGCCCGCGGCAATGCGATCGCTGGATGTCGTGGTGCACGCGAGCACCGACCCCGAGCCGTTCGGCCTGGTGATTGCCGAAGCCATGGCGTGCGGACGGCCGATCGTGGTGAGCCGCGCCGGCGGCGCTGAGGAAATCGCCCAGGCCGGCGCCCTCTTTCACGCACCGGGCAATGCGGCGGAGCTTGCCGGGCGGCTCACGGAACTCGCGTCCAACCCTGCGATGAGAGCGGCGCTCGCGAAGGCCGGCCGAGACGCCGCCGTCCGCCTGTTCGGCCGGGCACGACTTGCCAGCTCGCTGATTCCTCTCTACGAGTCGCTTGCGCCCGGCGCCATCAACAACTGACAACCATGCGCGTTCTCCATGTGCACAGCGGCAACCTGTATGGTGGCGTCGAGACGTTTCTGCGTACGCTCGCCCGCTGCAGGCACATGACGGCGTCGATGGACATGACCGTCGCGCTTTGCTTTGACGGGCGTATCGCAGACGAGCTGCGCGCCGAAGGTGTGCCGACGCGGACGCTCGGGCACGTCAGACTGCGGCGACCGGACCTGGTCTGGCGCGCCCGGCAAACTCTGTCCTCCCTGCTACGTGCGGAAAACTACGACGTCGTGGTGTGCCATCAAGCATGGCCTCTCGCCGTTTTCGGATCGACCGTGAAGGCTGCAGGTCTTCCGCTCGTGTCGTGGGTTCACATGGCTCATACCGGAAGGCATTGGCTCGAGCGTCTGGCCGGGTTGACCGAACCGGATCTCTTCATCTGCAACAGCCGGTTCACGGCGTCCGTGCTGCCGAAGACGAACGCGAAGGTGGAAGTGGTCTACTACCCGGTCAATTCGGGTGCGGGAGGTGCGGGAGGTGCGGGAGGTGCGGGAGGTGCGAGAGGTGCGGGAGGTGCGAGGGGTGCGGGAGGAGTGGTCATCATTCAGGTAAGCCGGATGGAACCGTGGAAGGGGCAGAGGGTCACGCTCGAGGCGTTGGGGCGGCTTCGTGATCTTCCCGGCTGGACGTGCCTGCAGGTTGGCGGCGCGCAGCGGCCGATCGAGCAGCGGTATCTCGACTCGCTGAGAGAGATCTGCACCCGCCTGGGCATTGCGGATCGTGTGCAGTTTCTCGGTCATCGCACCGACGTGGGTGAACTGCTTGCGTCGGCCGACATTTTTTGCCAGCCGAATCTGGAGCCCGAACCTTTCGGGATCAGCTTTGTCGAAGCGCTCCTGGCCGGCTTGCCGGTCGTGAGTTCGGCGGTCGGTGGCGCGCTCGAGATCGTCGATGCGACCTGCGGTGTGCTGGTTCCAGCCGGCGACTCCTCGGGGCTTGCGGCGGCGCTCTCGCGGCTGGTTGCCGATGAGCGCGAACGTGAGGGACTGGGACGAAAGGGACCTGAGCGCGCCCGCGCGCTCTGCGACCCGCAGACGCAGATGACTCGAATTGCCGCGGTCCTCGAGCGGGTTTCGTCCGGCCGCGCGGTTGTTCACTGATGCGGCTCGCGGTCTTCAGTTACGGGTTGCCGGTCCCGGGCGAGAAACGCGGCGGCATCGAACGCGCGGCTCACTCGCTCGCGCAGGGCCTTGCCGAGCGCGGGCATGGGGTCGTCGTGTTTTCGCACGACCCCAAGCCGAGCGGAGCTGCCTACGACGTGCGCCAGTTGCCGTGGCAGGGTTTCATCAAGACCTGGCTTGGTCGCCGCGTCACGATGGGATATCTCGGCAACGTCATTGCCCTCCTTCCCGACTACCGCGAGTTCGACGCCATCATCGCGCACGGCGACAGTGTCCTGCTCCCGCTGACCGGCAAACCGATCGTGCGCGTGATGCACGGCAGCGCCTGGGGTGAAGCGGCGTCTGCGACGTCGCTGGGGCGGTCGCTGCTGCAGTACGGCGTCTACGCACAGGAGCTGCTGACGGCGCTCGTGGAAAGCGGCACCGTCGCCGTGAGCGAGAACACGCGGTATGCGAACCCTTTCATCCGGCACGTGATCCCGAACGGTGTCGACACGCGGCTCTTTCAGCCGCTGCCTCGCGAGAAGACCGCCGAGCCGTCGATCGTGTTCGTCGGTACATTGGGCGGGCGCAAGCGCGGTGCGTTCCTTCTCGACGTGTTTCGGCGCGTGGTCCGCACGGCGTATCCGGACGCAACGTTGATGTTTGTGGGACCGCCGGGCCCCGAGGTTCCTGGCGTCACCTACTACACCGGCGTCAACGACACGGATCTCGCAACGCTGTACCGGCGCGCATGGGTGTACGCGTCGCCAAGCACGTACGAGGGCTTTGGGCTTCCGTACCTCGAGGCGATGGCGTCGGGCACGGCTGTTGTCGCGACACCGAATCCCGGCAGCCGCGAAGTGCTTGGCGATGGGGATCACGGCCGCCTCGCTGAGGATGCGTCGTTCGGCGGGGCAGTTGTCGATCTGCTCGGCAGCGAAGACCGGCGGCGCGCGATTGAATCGGCCGGCGCGCTGCGCGCGCAGCAGTTCTCGCTCGACGTGATGGTCGACCGTTATGAAGCGTTGCTGATGGAAATGTGCGGACTTCATGCGAAGCGAATCACCTCAACCTAGCCAGATCATCTTTCCGGTTGCCCTGCAGCCCGTCGAGGAAGAGGTGGGCGCTATTGCGGTGACGGGATCCGAATCGTGGGGCTGGATAGAGATCTTCGTGCTCTGCCAGGTGTTCTGGGGCGTATTGCTCTTCCTGCCCGGCTCGCAGGCGTACCGCATGTACATCCGCGCGTTCCCGTACGTCACCAGCATCGTGGCGCTGCTTGCGTGCGCGCGATCCCGGGGCGCTGAGCTCGCGGTTCCCGGCGCGCGGTGGATTGTCGCCGCACTCCTGTTGCTCGTGTGCAGCCTGACGCATCCCGACACGTGGCTGCAGGCCGGTGCGGCGCAGGTGGTATTTCAATTGGCGATTGCCGCGCCGGTCTTCTGGGCCGCCCGCGTGTGGATCAGCGAAAAGCGGCTCGAGCGGCTTCTCTGGCTTGTCTTCGGCGCGCACTTCGTCAGCGCAGCCGTGGGGCTACTGCAGGTCTACTATCCCGAACGGTTTCTTCCAGGGCAGTTCAGCACGCTCGCACTGCAGATGAATCCCGAATTCATCCACTCGCTGACCTACACCGGCGCGGGCGATCGCCAGATCGTCCGCCCGCCTGGGCTCAGCGATCTTCCTGGCGGCGCGGCAATCTCCGGCACAATCGCGGCGTTGCTCGGCTTTGCCTTCGCCATGCGGGCTGGCGAGAAGCAAGTCAATCGCCTGCTCTACATGGCGGTTTCCATCGTGGGCATCACCGTTGTCTATCTCACCATGGTCCGATCGATGCTGCTGATGGTGGTGGGCTCGATGTTCGTGCTCGCACTGATTCGGGCGCGACAGGGCCGGGTGGTGCAGAGCGGCTGGGTGGCTGCATGCGCGGGAGGCCTGGTCTTCGGTTCGTTCATCTGGGCCGTGACCGTCGGCGGCGATGTCATCCAGGATCGGTTTGCGAGCATCGTCGACTCCGGCGTGTACGAAACCTATCAGGATAACCGTGGGTTCTTCCTCGACTATACGATCACCGAGCTGCCGTTTCAGTATCCGTTCGGCGCCGGCGTCGGGCGGTGGGGCATGATGTCGGTGTACTTCCACGATCCGCAGGCATGGCAGCGGCCGAGGCTGCACGCCGAAATTCAGCCGACCGGCTGGTTGTTCGACGGCGGGCTGCCGATGTGGATCTTCTATCCTGTCGCGCTCCTTGTCGCCATGCGGTACACCTACCGGATCGCCATTCAGCGATCCGGCACGCTCAACGATTTCGCCACGATGGTGTTCATCGTGCAGTTGTTGATCATCGGCCTGTGTCTCACGGGGCCGGTCTTCAACACGCAGATCGGCGTGCTGTTCTGGCTCGTCACCGCCATTCTCTTCGGGCGCGAGCGCACCGCGGCCGTCGAGGAATGGAACGCGCAGATCGAGGCTGAAGAGGCCGAGTGAGCGCACCCGCGACGGCGACCGTCGTCGTGCTCAGCTACAACCGGCCGGAGTTGCTTGGAAAAGCGCTCGAGTCGATTGCGCAGCAGACCTTCGGGTCTATCGACGTACTGGTCGTTGACAACCACAGCGCGTCGAGCGGACGCGTTCGAGACGTGGTGTCCGCATTTCCCGGCGTCCGGCTGATTGCCAACGAAAGAAACCTGGGATTCACCGGCGGAATGAATCGGGGGCTCGAAGAGGCAAGGGGCACGTACGTCTACTTGACTGAAGACGACCTCGAGCTGGCGCCCGACTGTGTCGGCCTTCTGATCGACTATCTGGAACATCATCCGAAGGTCGGAATAGCAGGCCCCGTGATGTGGAATCGTCACTCGCCGACGATTCGCTGCGCCGGCGGGCAGTTTCGCATGGGGAGCGTCTTTCAGCTGAGCGTAACAGCCGCAGGTGCCCGCGCTCTTTCCGACAGCGAGCCGTTCGAGACGATGTTCCTGCCGGGCGCCATGGTTGCCGGCAGGACCGCGTTGCTACGCGAACTCGGCGGATTTCATCCCGACTTCTTCATGTACCAGGAAGACGTCGAGCTCTGTGCTCGCGTGCTGGAACGCGGGCTCGACATCGCCATCGTCCCACGGGCCAGGGTGTATCACCACGAACCTACGGACGTGTCCGACTCGTCCCTGCTGAGCTTCCACAAGCACAAGAATCTCGCCGCACTGTACTTTCTGCACGCGCCCCTGCGAGTGCTGCCGGGGTTCCTGTTTCGCTACGTTGTTGTCGACGGGTGGCGCCGGGCGTTTGAGAATCGGGCGATGTTTACGCCCTGGCTGAAGGCCTGGGGATGGGCAGCAGCGCGATCGCCACGTCTGCTGATGGAGCGCTTCAGGAGACCGTGCGCGACATCTTGAGCGTCGTGCATCTGGTTCCAGCGCTCTTCGGCGCCGAAGGCATCGTCGGCGGGGCAGAGCGGTACGCGTTTGAGCTGGCTCGCCACATGGCCGACGAAGTCCCGACGCGGCTGGTGACGTTCGGGGAGCGCGCAGAAACGCTGCAAGCGGGGAAGCTCGACGTGCGCGTGCTGTCCGATGTCTGGCGTGTGCGCGGGCAGCGAACGAACCCGTGGTCCTTGTCGGCGATCGGCGAGATTCTGCACGCCGATGTCGTGCACTGTCATCAACAACACATCCTGATGAGCAGCACGGCCGCCGCCGTCTGCAGGCTGACGGGACGCCGCGTGTTCGCAACGGATCTGGGCGGTGGCGGTTGGGATGTCTCGGCCTACGTCTCGACCGACCGCTGGTTCCACGGTCAGCTGCATATCAGTCAGTACAGCCGGGAAGTGTTTGGCCAGGCGGACAATCCCCGTGCGCGCGTGATTCTCGGTGGCGTCGACAGCACGAAGTTCACGCCAGACCCATCGATCCCGCGCGGTGGTACGGCGCTGTTTGTGGGACGGCTGCTTCCGCACAAGGGTGTTTCGGATTTGATTGCCGCGCTTCCCGAGCGCATGTCGCTCGACATCATCGGCCCGCGAGACAACACGGGCTACGCGCAGCAGCTACGCGCTCAAGCCAGTGGCAAGGACGTGCGCTTTCGGGACGACTGCGACGATCAGACGTTGGTCGATGCCTATCGCCGGGCCCTCTGCGTCGTGCTTCCCAGCGTCTACCGGACACCGGACGGCCAGGATACCAAGGTTCCCGAACTGCTCGGCCAGACACTGCTCGAAGCGATGGCGTGCGGTACGCCCGTCATCTGTACGCGCGTCGCGAGCATGCCAGAGATTGTGGAGGACGGCCGCACTGGATTTATCGTGGAGCCCGGAGACACGCGCGCGCTCGGCGAACGGCTGTGCTGGCTCGCCGGGCACCCTGCGGAAGCGTTCGCGATGGGAGCAGAGGGACGTCGGGTCGTGCTGGAGCGTTTCCAATGGGCACAGGTCGTTCAGCGGTGCTTCGCAGCGTACTCGTCCGTGGGAACCAGTGCGTAGGCTGCCGCCGATCGCGGTCTCACTTGTGGTGATGTTGCTGCTCGGTTTTGCACGCTCAGGGCTGGCGACAGGACGGTTGTATCTCGAGTTGTTCAGTGCACCGGCGGCAAGTGGGCCGGCGGCCACAATTGAGGGCTACCTGAGTCCCTTGAATCTGGGATCAGCCGACGAGCTGAGACACGCGGTGAAACGCGCGCGGTGGAGAGACGACGCCGACATATCGATGATTGTCGATCCCGCCTCCTTCCTGGCAGGGGAACGCAGCCAACTGCACATGGCGACGAGCTACGCGCTCTATCCCGCTCGCGTGTTTCTTCGATCAGAAGATGACGTTCGCGCAATCCACTCTGCAGGTCGCGCGCAGCAGCTGATTGTCGCCGGGCCGACGAATCCATTTCCCGGCGCGGGGGTGGAGGACGTCTCCAGCCGGCTCAGGCTGGTGAGCCTGCCATGATCGGATGGACGTGGCTGTGGGTAGCCATCGCGTTGCTTTTGCTGATGGCGCTTGGGACCGGGTTGCTGGCGTTGATCGTACGAACAACTGAACTCTACCGCTCGGAGCAGTGGGCACTTTCATTTCTGATCGGAACGGGCGCCGGTGCATTCCTGTGGTTCGTGCTCTCTCCGATCTACGGAATCGTGTCGCCGATCTGGGCGATCGGAGGGATTGCGGTATTGGTGAAGGGTGCGGGAGGTGCGGGAGGTGCGAGGGGTGCGAAAGGTGCGGGTGGTGCGGGCCCGCTCGAACGGGTGCTTGGCCTCCTTCTCGTCGTCGAGTGCGCGGTGATGATCACGGCGGCGCTGCGCACGCCGCTTGGATGGGACGCGCTCTTCAATTTCGAGATCAAGGCGCGGCTCGCGATGGAGAATGCGACACCTGGACGGCTACCGCTCGCGTATTTCTCAGACACCACACGCAACTGGTCGCATCCCCAGTATCCGCTCGTGGTGCCGTTCGCGGAATTCTGGATATACAGCTGGATCGGGCACGTCGATCAGTCAGCGATCAAGATTCTGTTTCCGTTGTTCTATCTCAGCCTGATCGCGATCGTTTGTGGCGCCGTCCGGCGTGTCGCCGGCCTGGCGATGGGCTTGGGTTGCGCCGTCGCGCTGGGGCTCTTGCCCCCTCTCGTTGTTCAGCCGGGCGCTGTCTTTGGCTACGCCGACGTGCCCCTGGCAGCGGCATTTACTGGCGCCGTATCTTTAACGATGCTTGCCCTCCGAACGGGAAATCGCGATGCGCTCTGGCTTGCAGCGGCGCTTTCAGCAATCGCTGCGTGGACGAAGACCGAGGGCTTGATGCTGGCGATGGTGCTCGGCATCTCTGCCTTCCTCTCGCAGTCGATCGCGCACGCGGGATCCGGCGTCAAAATGCCGCGCGGTGCCCTCAGCGTTCTCTTTTGGCTGCCATTGCTGATGATCGCGCCCTGGCTGATTGTTCAGCGGCTGTATGGCGTGCCGCCCGGCGACCTTCAACGAATTTCCATCACGACGACCATGGAGAACCTGCACAGGCTGCCAGTGATTGCTGGTCTTACGGCACGTGAACTTGTCCGTCTGTGGCAATGGGGGTTCATATGGCCAGCCTTCGTCGTGTCATTGGTCGCCATGATCTGGAAGAGGAAGGTAACGTCCGTCGATTGCGTGATGGCTGCTGTCGTCTCGATTTCGCTCGCCCTGTATGTCCTCGTGTACGTCTATAGCGCGTGGCCGGACGTGCGCGAGCATATGGGCTGGTCGCTGTCGCGCTTGCTGACTCCGCTGGCACCGATCGCGCTCATGTTTGCCGTGCGCCAGATTTGGCCGCTGCACGCGGGGAGCACCGAGTGGGCGTGATTCACCTGCTGACTCCGGAGTATTTGCCCGCGTTCGGCGGCGTTGCCAACTACACGCGTCAGGTGGCGAGGGGACTAAGCGAGGTCGGCCAGGAAGTGCACGTCTGGTGCCCGGCCAACGGCCGCGCCGAGTCCAGTGAGCCGTTTGCCGTCCACCCGGAGCTCGGGGCATTCGAGCCTGCCGATCTTGAACATGCCGGCAGGTTGCTCGACCGATTTGGAGAGCCGAGGCGGTTGCTCGTGCAGTGGGTGCCGCATGGTTACGGCCGGCGCGCGATGAATGTCCCTTTTTGTTTCTGGCTATGGAAGCGTGCCCGATCGGGAGATGACGTGGAGTTGATGGTGCATGAGCCCTATCTCACGTTTTTGGAGGGCACATGGCGCCAGACGGCCGCCGCGGTCGTGCATCGCTTCATGACGATGGTGTTGTTGCGCGCCGCCAGCAAGGTGTGGGTCTCGACACCGGCCTGGGAACAGATGTGGAAGCCGTATGCGCTTGGACGCGAAGTGCCGTTTGCGTGGCTGCCGATCCCCAGCGCACTGGCGCAACCCGACCCTCGGGACGTCGACGACGTTCGCAGGAGATTGGGCGCCGATTCTCGCGCGATCGTCGGTCACCTTGGCACCTTCGGCGGTCCGGTGTCGGCGCTGTTGACCTCGATGCTGTCCGCGCTGTTCGCTGCACCTCTCGACTGTGACGTGCTGCTGATCGGATCGGGCAGCGAACAATTTCGATCGGCGTTTCTGGAGCGGCATCCTGAGTGGGCTGATCGCCTCAAGGCGACGGGTGCGCTGCCCGAGCGCGCACTTGCGGCGCATGTTGGCATCTGCGAACTCCTTCTCCAGCCCTATCCCGACGGCATCACGTCCCGACGGACCACGGCGATCGCTGGTCTCCAGCTTGGCGTGCCGATCGTGACGACGAGCGGTTACCTGACGGAGGCGCTGTGGAAAGAGAGCGGAGCGGTCAGCCTGACGCCCGTCGGCGATGGTTTATCACGTATCGTCAGCGAGGTGGCCGATCTGCTCGCGAAGCCTGAACGGCGGCGGCGGCTGGAAAAAGCGGGACGCGAGCTCTATGCACGTGTTTTCGATCTTGGGCACACGATTGCCGCGCTGCAAGGCACCGCGCCAGTGTCTGGAAGGGCGGCGTGATGATTACGCTGCGCCCGACGAGCGGCTGGGTCGCGGTCGACATCGCGGAGATCGTCCGGTTCAGGGACCTTCTCTACGAACTGGCGAGCCGGGACATCAGGCTTCGCTACAAGCAGACACTGCTGGGCATTGCGTGGGTCGTGTTGCAGCCACTGATGGCGGCGGGATTGCTGTACTTCGCCTTTGGTCTCGTGGCCGGGATGCGGAACGAGCAGCCGCACTACTTCCTTTTCACGTTCGCCGGTCTCCTCGCGTGGAACCTCTTTTCGTGGACGCTCAGCAAGGCGAGCACGTCGATGGTGGGGAACGCCTACCTCGTCAGCAAGGTCTACTTTCCGAGGATCATTCTGCCGCTGTCGGGGACGCTCTCGACGTTGCTCGATTTTGGTGTGTCGCTTGTCCTGATGCTCGCGCTGCTGGCCTTCTATGGCGTGCATCCGGGAATGGCGCTCTGGCTACTGCCAATACTGGTCGTGCTCGTCCTGCTGATGGCGCTCGGCGCCGGCCTGGTAGCGGCATCCCTCACGGTGCGCTACCGCGACGTGCAATACATTCTGCCGATGGTGATCCCATTTCTACTGTGGGCCAGCCCCGTGGCATACGACGTGTCGCGCCTCACTGTGGAACACCAACGGTGGTTTTTTCTGCTGAACCCGCTGGCCGGGTTGATGGTCGCCTTCAGGTGGTCGATCTTGAACGCACCGCCACCACCGTGGTGGGCGCTTGCATGGTCGGCCATCGCGTCGGTCGGTCTGTTTGTGTTCGGCGCCGCCACCTTCAGCCGTACCGAGCGGGGATTCGCTGATGCCCTCTAGCGATCTGGCGGTCTCCGTCAGAGGCGTCGGCAAGCGCTACGTGATTCGGCACGATCGCTTCGCGCCGACGACGCTGGCAGAGGCGGTGGCGCAAAGGATCCGCAATCCGTTTTCGCGGCAGGAGCGCGAAGAGTTCTGGGCACTGAAGGACGTCAGCTTCGACGTCCAGCGGGGAGAGGTGCTGGGGCTCGTTGGCCGGAACGGCGCAGGCAAGAGCACGCTGCTGAAGATTCTCTCGCGCATCACCGAGATGACCGAAGGCGAAGTGGATCTCCACGGCCGCGTCGGCAGCCTTCTGGAAGTCGGCACCGGATTCAACCACGAGCTGACCGGCCGCGAGAACATCTTCCTGAACGGCACCATCCTGGGAATGACACGCGCCGAGATCCGGCGGCAGTTCGACGCGATCGTGGCCTTCGCCGGGGTAGAGCGGTTCCTCGACACGCCGGTGAAGCACTACAGCAGCGGGATGTTCGTGCGGCTGGCCTTCGCGGTCGCTGCCCACCTCAGAAGTGAAATCCTGATCGTCGACGAAGTACTTGCCGTCGGCGACCAGGAATTCCAGCGGAAATGTCTTGGCAGAATGCGAGAGGTTGCCACCGATGGGCGGACGGTACTGCTCGTCAGCCACAACATGGCCGCCGTCACGAGTTTGTGCTCGCGGGCTCTGGTGCTCCGAGCGGGGCAACTGACATTCATCGGCGATGTGAGCGGTGCAGCGGCCGAGTACGCCAGTCGCGACGCGAAGCCGCTGGTCGGCGATCTGCGGAACCGGTTCGATCGACGCGGCAGCGGCGAGATTCGCTGCATCAGCCTGGCCGTTCGAAACCGGAGCGGTGAGCTGACACACGTGGTTCGGCCCGCAGAGCCGTTTGAGATCGTCGTCGAGTACGAGGCGAAGACGGCGCTGCGCGATGTCGGGTTCAGCATCGATGTCGAGCTGCTCGACGGCACGCGAGTATCGACGCTCTTCAGCGCGTTTCGCAACGAGACGTTCTCGATCGAAGAAGGACACGGCACGTTGTCGTGTCAGATCTCTGGCCTGCCGCTGCGTCCGGACTCTTACTCGCTGAACGTGTTCATCGGGGCACACTCGGCCGTCTACGATTTCGTCGATCGCGCGCTGACGTTCGATATCGAGTCGGTCGACATCTTCGGGACAGGCAGGCTGCCGGATGCGGCGCACGGCCCGCTCATCGCCAACTTCCGCTGGACGGCATGAAAGTACTTCTGACCGGCTTCGAGTGGTTCGGCGATCTGCTGCCGTTCGTCGAGCGCGCATTGAAAGAGCTGGGAGCGGAGGTGTCGGTCGTCGCGACCAACCGCGATCAACTCATTCGGGAGCGCGCGGAGGCCCTGCGGAACCTCGAAGCTCTGCCCCTCATCGGCGCGTCACTGGCGGCTCGACAACGGTTGACGCTCACGCTGGACGGCATCCGACAGGTGAACGACGCCTTTCGCCGCGAAGTG
The DNA here is from genome assembly GCA_023717525.1 of Vicinamibacterales bacterium. GTDB lineage: Bacteria > Acidobacteriota > Vicinamibacteria > Vicinamibacterales > JAMQPK01 > JAMQPK01. Next base: position 17,538 of record JAMQPK010000168.1, read on the forward strand.
GACCGCTTCGCTCCCGACGTCGTTCTGTCGATTCTGTGCTGGGGCGAGCCCCTGAGCGCCGAGTCGCTGGGCTATGCCGCGCGCGCGCGCCGCATCGGGTGGCTGATGGACGACCCATTCGGCTACCAGGAGAGTCTGCTGGAAAACCTCCTGACCTCGTTCGATAGTCTCTACAGTCCAGACGAACGCTGGTCCGACAACATCGAACGGATGACGGGCGTGCGGCCGGCCTGGCTGCCGTGCGGCGCTGACCCTGGGTCGCATCATCCCATCGACGTGACGGCGCTCGACCAGGACCTCGCCGGGCACATCGTCTATGTCGGATCCAGCTGTGCCGGGCACCCAACCGGTGTCTATCGTCAGACGCTGCTCGAATCGCTGGACGGCCTGCCGCTTGCGATCTACGGCGACAAGGGGTGGTGTGGGCTCGGTGGATTCGCCGCGAAAGCTTACCGGGGCGGTCCTGTCGACTCGGAGCGCGCGAATGTCATCTATGCAAGCGGCGCCATCGCGTTGAATCTTCATCACACGCAGTTCCATCGCGGCACCAGTCTGCGCACGTTCGCGCTTTGCTGCGCCGGAACCTTCCAGCTCGTGGACTGGCGTGACGGTCTCGATCGGTGGTTTCGTCCCGGCGTCGAACTCGAGACCTTTCGAACTCCGACAGAACTTCGCCGTCAGGCGGAGCGGTACCTCGCTGACACCGGAGGGCGAGCACGCATCGCTGCCGCCGGTCGTCGGCGCGTGTTGTCGGAGCACACGTACCGCCATCGATTGTCCCTGATGTTGAAAACCGGACATCATGCCGGTTGAGCCCACGAGCGCGCTATACGAGCGCCGTCTCGACGCGGCGCGGGTCAGCAAGGGCACCAGCAAGTCGGCGGTGTACCGAATGCTGCTCGCTGCGGCCTCCGAGGTCCTGAAGCCGGGCGCGCACCTCCTCGAGTTCGGTGCTGGTACGGGACAGCTCATCACGATGCTTCGCGAGGAGGGGTTCCGCGGGCCGATCACGGGCGCCGATATCCTTCCGAAGCCAGAGTCGCCTGGGCTCGACGTAAATTGGATCGAAGCGGATCTGAATGAGCCCTTGCCGGCTGCAGGCGCGACATTCGACGCCATCATCTCGACCGAGGTGATCGAGCACCTGGAAAATCCCCGTGCCGTCTTTCGCGAGTTCCGTCGCCTCCTGAAGGCAGGCGGCTTCATTCTAGTAACGACGCCGAATCAAGAAAGCGTGCGGTCCCTCTTGTCGCTGTTCGTGCGCGGTCACTATGTGGACTTCCTCGACAGCAGCTACCCGGCGCACATCACGGCCCTCGTGCGGACGGATTTTGTGCGGATGTGCGCCGAGAACGGGTTCGAGCCTCCGCGGTTCCGCTATTCCAATACCGGCAGTATCCCAGCGGCGCCCCACCTTTCGTGGCAGCAGTTGAGCGCAGGTCTGTTGAAGGGGCGACGGTTCAGCGACAACCTCGCGATGATTTCCCGGAAAGTCGACTGATGCGGGTGGCGGTTCTCACCTGGAGTTCGAGGCGAATCGGCGGCGTCGAGGACTACGTGTCGAGTGTGCTGCCGGCGCTGCATCGGGCAGGTCACGACGTGGCGTTGTTGCACGAGATTGACGAGCCAGCGGACCGAGTCGCGATCGACGTGCCACCCGGTGCGTCGATATTCTGTGTCGCGTCGCTTGGCGACGACGCGACGCTCGATGCGCTGCGCGGCTGGACGCCGGACGTCCTGTACAACCAGGGACTGTCTGATCCATCGTTTGGAGAACGAGTCACCAGCGTCGCCCCCTCCGTCTTCTTCTTGCACAGCTACGTCGGCACCTGCGTCAGCGGCGGCAAAACCTTCAAGCGCCCGATGCCGGTGGCGTGCAACCGTCGATTCGGCTGGCCATGCCTGCTGCACTACTTTCCTCACAACTGCGGCGGGCGAAGCCCGATCACGATGTGGAGCGAGTTCACGCGTCAGTCGGCCCAGCAGGGCGTCTTGAGGCACCAGGCCGCGATCGTGACTCACACCGAACACATGCGTAACGAGATGGCACGGCACGGACTTCACGCGGAAGTCGTGCCCTTTCCGATCGAAACCAGCGCCCCGGCGGATATGCCGTTTAGCGGCGAGTGCTGGCGGCTGCTGTTTGCCGGCCGCATGGATTTTCTGAAGGGCGGGCTCGTCTTCCTCGATGCGCTGCCACACGTCGCGGCCGTGGCTAAAAGGCCGATCCACGTCACGCTGGCAGGCGATGGTCCAGATCGCCAGCAGTGGGAAGCGCGCGCCCAGGAACTACGTGGAGGGTGGCCGAATCTGACGATCGAATTCACCGGCTGGGTAACACAGCAGCAGATGGGCACGATCATGAACGCTGTCGATCTCCTCGTCGTGCCCAGTGTATGGCCCGAGCCCTTCGGGACCGTCGGGCCGACGGCGGGGCAGCACGGTTTGCCATCGGCTGCGTTCGCTGTCGGCGGCATTCGTCAGTGGCTCGTTGACGGCGTGAGCGGCCACCTGGCCCCGGCCGATCCACCCAGTGCCGCGGGACTGGCCGACGCGATCGTGCGGTGTCTCGAGGACCCGCTGCACTACACGGCACTGAGGCTGGGTGCCCGGCAAATGTCGAGTAACTTCACGATGGCCCGCCATCTTCCGGCGCTGCTCGCTGTGCTCGAGCGTGCCGCCGCTGGTGAGAGAAGGGTCGTCTGAGACCAAAAGAACAGTACGACGAGTGGCATAGTCGCTACGACGTCGATCGCGATGCGGATACGCCCTGGCATCGGCTGGTACTCTCGCATCTCAATCCAAACCGCGACCTTCAGGGAAAGCGGGTCATTGAAGTGGCTTGTGGTCGCGGCGGATTCGTTGCGCGCCTGATCAGGCTATCGGTGCCGCCGCCGTCTTTGGTGGCTGCCGATTTTTCATCGACCGCGGTCGCCAAAGGCAAGGCATTTGCTGAGCAAGCGGGCCTCCGTTCGATTCGCTGGGAGGTCGCCGATGCACAATCCCTGGGTCATGGCGACCGATCATTCGATACCGTGATTTCCTGCGAAACCATCGAACACCTCCCGAATCCCCGCAAAGCGCTGTCTGAGTTCTTGCGCGTCCTCAGGCCGGGTGGCCGATTGCTTTTGACGACCCCAAACTACATGGGACCGATGGGTGTCTACCGTGGGTACGCCAGGTTGCGGGGCCGGCCCTACACAGAGGAAGGGCAGCCCATCAACAACTTCATGCTTTTGCCGCTGACGGTCAGCTGGCTTCGGCGTGCGGGATTTCGGATTCTTACCGTTGACGCCAGCGGTCACTACCTGCCGTGGCCGGGCCGGCAGCCTCGAGAAATCGCCGAGCTCGAAAGGATCCGTCTCCTTCGATGGTTTGCGCTGCATTCGCTGGTCGTGGCGGAGAAGCCGGACGCGTAATGCGATTCTTGCTGGCCGCGGCGGTGCGGAACTCCCCAAACACCGGCATGGGCAAGTGGGCGCATCGCGTGGCCGAGGCACTGGCGCAGGACGGCCACGATGTGACTTTGTGGTTCGAAGACGACGTCCTTCCTGATCGCGCGGGGACGGCAGCCAGTGTGTTGGTCTATCCGCTGAAGCTCTGCCAGAAAATCGTCCGGCAGCGCGATCGTTTCGACGTGGTAGTGGTGCACGAGCCCGGCGGCTTCTGGTACGGCCTGGCGCGCAAGATGTCGCCGGCACTGCCGCCGCTCGTCGCGATGTGTCACAACGTCGAGAGCAAGTGGTTTCGCCAGCGTGTTGCGGCGGCGAGGCACGGGCTGGCATCGGTGCCGCTCGGCACGCGCGTCAAAACGCCGCTGTTCAGGAACTGGCAGACCGACGGCACCATTCGCCTGGCCGATCACGTGGTGTGTTTGTCGTCAGAAGACCGGCAGTACCTCGTCGCCTCGCTTGGGCGCGACAACGATGATGTGACCAGAGTGACAAATGGCGTGACGCCTGACGATTTCGTGCCGCCGGGTGACAAGCCGCGACGAGACATCCTCTTTGTCGGGGGCTGGCAGGACGTCAAAGGGTCCCGGCTGCTCCCCGAGATTCTGGCGAAGATTCGGCCGCGGTATCCGGGCCTGGCACTCACGATTGCCGGATCCGGCGTGGCGCCCGACGCGGTCGCTCAGAGTTTTTCCGCCGCCGACCGCGACAGTGTACGAATCATTCCTGGGGCGCTCGGTGCCCAGGATTTGCGCGCGCTCTATCAGTCGCACGCCGTTTTCCTGATGCCATCGTTGTCAGAAGGGTCGCCGCTCTCGCTCCTCGAGGCCATGGCCGCCGGCTGTCCGGTTGTCGCTGCGGCGGTTGGTGGCATTCCCGATATCGTTCGCGACGGCACCGATGGGTTGTTGTTCCGGCGCATGCACGCGGGAGATGCGACAGAAAAGCTGGCGCGCGTGCTGGGCGACGTCGTCCTGGCCAGCTCGCTCGGCGACGCCGCTGTTCAGCGGGCGCGGGCGTTTACCTGGAACGAAACGGCGCTCGGCATCGCGGCTGCAGCGCGCGCCGCCGTGACGAAAGCCCTATGTCACGCCTGAACGTCCTCTACTTCTGCGAGGGCTTCAACGACATTCGATTCGTCGTCGGACTGTCAGAACAGTGCGAATTGACGATGGCGATTCCGGAATGGGAACTGCACTCGAGCGGTTTGGCGGAGCGCATCCGGCAGAGCGGCGCGAGGTTGACGATTCACGAAATTTCGGGCCGCCGCCCCGCCTTCCAGCTGAAGTCGTTTGTGTACCTGCTGCAGAATATCCGCAAATTCGACGTGGTGCTGTCGCAGGGCATGGTCCGCGGATCGCTCAACAGCACGATTGCCGGTCGATTGGCTGGCGTACCGGTCGTCACGTATCTCGGCATTTCGCCGGTGGAATACTGGCGATGCCGCCGCGAACGCGGGCAGATTGGCCGGCTGAAATCAGCAGCCGGTGAAGCGTTCATTCGTGTCTGTATGAACGTCAGCGGCCGCCTGGCGACAACGGCGCTGGCTATGGGGTTGTTTCTGAAGGACCTTGCCGGAGAATACTCGGCGCATCCATCGGTCGGTTACTACTACGGCGTCGATCTCAATCTGTTCAAGCCGGTCGAGGCACCACAGCGCTCAGCGCTTCGACGCCGTCACGATTTGCCAGACGATGTATTCCTCATCTTCTTTTCAAGCCGTATCAGCCACGAGAAGGATCCAGAGACGGTGCTGCGAGCGACGGCGGCTGTGCGCGCCAAGGGACTCCCCGCGGTGCTGTTGAATCTTGGAGGGGGCTACCAGGATTTCCTGAACGTTGCCAAGGATATCGGCATAGCCGACGCCCAACAGTGGGTGATCGGCCGTCCGGCCGTTCATCCCATGCAGGACCTGTGCGAGTACTTCCAGGCGGCCGACCTGGTGATTCAATCGTCGCTCGCCGAGGGCTGCGGAATTTCTCCGCTCGAAGCGCTTGCCTGCGGCACACCGGTTGTGGCCACTGACGTCGGCGGTATGGCGGTGCAGTTGAAGGGCCTCGCGCAGTTGACACCGCGCCGCGACGCCGCCGCCATGGCCGATGCCATTCTGTGGGTGGCGCGCAATCGAACGGAGGCGCTGGCGCAGGCGATGCAGGGCAGGGAGTATGTCCGCGCGACGTGGCGGCGAGAGAAGGCGTTTGCCGACTTGATGACGGTGCTCCAAGAGGCGGTTGATGCCTGATCTGCGTAGCGTCATCGAGGGCGGGCACTATGCGCGGAAGCAGATTTTCTCGCGCGACCGGCTGGTGTCGTGGAGCCACAGCCGGCGGTTCGCGATGGCCGTGTCGCTTGCGCGCCAGTTCTGCAACGGGCGAGTGCTGGACTACGGCTGTGGCGACGGAACGTTCCTCGCGTTGACGCTGTTGGCCGATGCTGCGCCGGCGCTGGCCGTTGGCGCCGAGCTTTCCGTCGAGACGGTCAGCGAATGCCGGCACCGCTATATCGGCGAGCCGCGGTTGCAGTTCGTGACGGTTGACGAGCTGGTGCGCGCCGAGCACGCGCATCGCTACGATGCCGTGTTTTGTATGGAAGTGTTCGAGCACGTGGTGAATTGGGATCCTGAGCTCGCTCGCATCGAACGGTTGCTCGCGCCGGGAGGCAAACTCGTCGTCAGTGTGCCGGTCGAAACTGGATTGCCGCTGCTCGTGAAGCAGACCGTGCGACGAATCGCCGGCTGGCGCAAGATCGGTCACTATCCCGGGACGTCGCCCTACTCATTTCGCGAGCTGGCGGCCAGCCTGTTCGCGGGGACGAAGCAGCACATGGAGCGTCCGGTGTTCTCGTACACGGGCGGCGAGCCGTTTCACGACCACAAAGGGTTCAATTGGATGGCGTTGAAGGAGCGTCTGGCACGACAGTTCGATGTCGAACGCGTGCTGGCGAGTCCATTCAACTGGCTCGGGCCTCGTCTGGCCACGCAGGCCTGGTTCGTCCTCCGGCGCCGATGAAACCGCTGCGCATCGGCGTCGTCTGCGATCTCCGGGAGGAGGAATGGCACAGCATGGATTTGATTGCCGACATGCTGCTCGAGCATCTCCCGGCAGTCGCCGCAGGGGAAATCGAAGCGACTCGCCTTTGCCCGCCCATGACCCACCGCTGGAGCCGTCTGCCGCTCGTGGGGAGCGGCGCTCGCGCGCGGCTCGGCGATCGTCTGACCGGGCGCCTCTGGGACTACCCGCGCTGGCTCGCGCCACTGTCACGCGATTTCGATCTGTTCCACATCATCGATCACAGCTACGCGCATCTCGTGCGCGTGCTGCCGGCGCAACGAACGATGGTCAACTGCCACGACCTCGACGCGGTACAAGCGGCGCTGCCTGCAGGCGCTGCCCCGTTTGCGCCGTCTCGATTTCTCGCGTCCGGTATTCTCGACGGGCTCGCACGGGCCGCGCACGTGGCGTGCGTGAGCCATGCGACGAGCGATGAGCTTTTGGCGACGGGTCGCGTCACGCCCGACCGGGTCAGCGTCGTCCACGCAGGCGTTCACCCGAGTTGCGTGCCGGCGAGCGCCGGCGATCCGACACCCGGCGAACGGTTCCTCCTTCACGTCGGCAGCACCATTCCCCGCAAACGCATTGACCTGCTGTTGAGGATCTTCCAGGGCGTGCGGAGGAAGTTTCCGGAGCTGAAGCTCCGTCGAGTGGGGGGAGTGCTGACGCCCGAGCAGCGTGCGCTCGCTACTGAGTTGGGGGTCGCCGAGGCAATCCTCGAGACCGAACATCTCACGCGTCCCGCGCTCGCAGCGTGTTATCGATCGGCCCGGCTCGTCGTGCTGCCATCGGAGAGGGAGGGCTTTGGACTTCCACTGGTGGAGGCGATGGCTTGCGGCACGCCCGTCGTGGCGAGCGACATTCCCGCGCTGAAGGAAGTCGGTGGCTCAGCGGCGGTATTTTGTCCCGTCGGAGATATCGATCGATGGGTGGAGACAATTTCGGCGTTGCTCCGAGAGGAAGAGCACGAGCCGTCCGCCTTCGAGATCAGGCGTCAGGCGTCGATCGCGAATGCGGCGCGCTTCAACTGGAATTCGTACGCGCTCGAGATGACACGTCTCTATGTGTCGCTGCACGAGCGACAACTTGCGACCGCATGAAAGTCCTCCACCTTGGAAAATTCTATCCGCCGGCCAGGGGCGGTATCGAGACGATCCTGAAGCTCGTGTGCGATCGGACGTCGCCAGAGGTGCGCAATCGAGTGCTTGTCGCCAACCACAGGACGGGCGGCATGACAGAGCGTGACGGAGACACGGATGTCGTGCGCCTTTCCGTGTTGAAGAAGATCGGCGCAGTTGCGTTCTGCCCCGCGATGCCGGTGCGACTGGCTGGCGAGCGCGCGGACCTTATCGTGATTCACGAGCCGAATCCCATGGCTCTGGTCTCGTATTTCCTCGCGCGGCCGGCAGGGAAGCTCATCGTCTGGTTCCACAGCGAAGTCATTCGCCCGAGCTGGCTATATCGGGTGTTCTACCGGCCCTTTCTGCACTTCGCGCTTTCACGTGCATCGCGAATTATCGTGGCCTCGCCCACGCTGGCAGACTCGACGCCCCAATTGCGGGGATGGCGCTCCAAGTGCGCGGTGATTCCGTATGGCATCGATGTCGACGACGACACCTCAACAGATGTGGCGCAGCAGGCCGACGCCATCGGCAGGCGTTACGAACGGCCGATCGTGTTGTTTGTCGGCCGGCTCGTTAAGTACAAGGGAGTGGATGTCCTGCTCGAGGCGATGCGCGACCTGCCGGCCGTCGCGCTCATCGTCGGCGATGGGCCTGAACGGGCGGCGCTGGCACGACAGGCGGAGGTGCTCGGTGTAGCCGATCGGTGCCGTTTTCTCGGGGAAGTGCCCGACGAGGAGCTCGCGGCACTCTATCGAGCCTGCGACATCTTCGTTCTGCCGTCTGTCACGCGGCAGGAGGCATTCGGTGTGGTGCAACTCGAAGCGATGGCGCGAGGCAAGGCGATCATCTGCACGGACCTGGGGACTGGCACGGGGTGGGTCAATCAGCACGGCGACACGGGCCTTGTGGTGCCTCCTCGAGACGCGTCCGCGCTGCACGCGGCCATCGCCGAGCTGCTGGCCAATCCTGATCGACGTCACTTGTTCGGCGCGGCCGGCGCGAGGCGCGTGCGCGCAATATTCACCGTGGACCGGATGATCGCGGCCGTCCTGTCGCTGTATCGCGATGTCATGGATGAGGATGAACGCAAAGCGGTTGCTTGACGTGCTGCTGTCTGGCACCGGGCTCATCGCCTCGGCGCCTCTCTGGCTCGTCATCTCCGGGCTCATAAAGCTCGAGGATGGAGGCCCGATTTTCTTCTCCCAGGAACGCGTAGGAGAGCACGGCAGAGCATTTCTCGCGCTGAAATTCCGTTCGATGATCACAGACGCCGAAGCGCGCGTCGGGGCCATTCAGTCCGGGAAAAACGATCCGCGCGTGACCCGCGTAGGAAAGGTCCTGCGTGCGACCGCCATGGACGAGCTGCCGCAGCTGTGGAACATCTTCAGGGGCGACATGAGCTTCGTCGGCCCCCGGGCGCTGCGGCCCGGCGAAATCGAAGTGAACGGCCGCGGCACGCTCGAACGCCTGGAGGATGTCCCGGGATTCGAAGAACGCTGTGCCGTGCGTCCGGGGTTGACAGGCGTTGCGCAGATCTACGCGCCGCGCGACATCATCCGGCGTCACAAGTTCCGCTACGACCGGCTGTACATCAGGCACCGGTCCTTCTGGCTCGACTTGAGACTGATTGCCTTGTCGTTCTGGATAACGTTCCGAGGTGCGTGGGAATCGCGGGACAGGAAGTTCTAGACCGATTAGAATGCCCGCAATGCAAGACGTTGTGATCGTCGGCGGCGGCCCCGCGGGGCTCTACGCCGGTGCTCGTCTGGCCGGTGCCGGATTCGCCACCACGCTTCTCGAGGAGCACGCGACCGTCGGCGAGCCAGTCCACTGCACAGGTGTCCTTGCCGCAGAAGCCCTCGACGAATTTGGCCTTTCGCAGCGGTCGAAATTGAACGACCTGACAGCCGCTCGCTTCTGGTCACCCGCCGGTGCGGAAGTGCGCTACTCGAGCGGGCGCGTCGAGGCCGTGGTCGTCGATCGCAGCGCGTTCGATCGCGAACTGTCCGAGACTGCGCTTCGATCCGGCGTGTCGGTGGAGTCCGGCGCAAGAGCGAACACAATTCGGATCGACAGCACCGGCGTTACGGTCACGACCTCGTCGGGAGAAATTCGAGCTCGCGTCTGCGTCCTCGCCTGCGGCGCCAACTACTCGCTGCACCGGCAGGTCGGCCTTGGGATGCCACGGTTGTTCCTGAACACGGCCCAGGTCGAGCTGCCCGCGTGCCAGCTCGGCGATGTCGAGCTCCACTTCGGCAGCGAGATTGCGCCAAAGGGGTTCGGATGGGTGGTTCCGGTCGAGCGTCCCGGCCAGGCGTGCGCGCGCGTCGGCGTCATGTGCGAACACGATGCTGCACACTTCTTCGACCAGCTGACCAGCCGGATCGCGCTCCGATGGGGGATCAGCCGCGGCGATGCTCCGAGACCGCGACAGAAAATCCTCCCTCTGGGACCTATCTCGCGGACCTACGACGATCGGCTGATCGCCATCGGCGATGCCGCCGGCCTTGTCAAGCCGACGACCGGTGGGGGCATCTACTACAGCTTGATGAGCGCTGCGCTGGCCAGCGATGTGCTGAGCACGGCGCTGAAGGCCGACGATCTCTCAGCCGAGCGTCTGGCGCCGTACGAGCGCGGATGGCGCGAGCGGCTTGCCGGCGAATTCCAGGCGCAGCTGAAACTGCGCCTCGTGGCGCATCGGATGAGCGACGCCGACATCGAACAACTCTTCGAATTGGCCCGCACCGACGGCGTGATGCCGATCGTGCGGCGCACGGCTTCCTTCAACAAACACCGCAAGCTGATTCTCGCCCTGCTGAAACACCCGCCTGTCAGACAAATACTTCTTCGGCGACTCGCGTTCTAGACACTCTTCGCTGTCAGGGAAGAGGGATGAGGGAAGAGCTTTGCCTGGAGCCCGCAGCCCGGAGCCCGCAGCCTACTTGTCCGAGTGCGGAGGAATCGGCCGGGCCGCGCGGGGGTTCATCGGCAGGACGTGCGCGTCGGGCTCACGTTTGAAGAACCAGTCCGCCAGGCGCAACACGCTGCCACGCTTGCTCGGCAGAATATCCTGGAGCTGGAGCAGTACCTCGATCACCTCGTCCAGGCGGTGGACGACGCCTATGCCGCGATCGGTGGCCTGCTGCTCCAGACCTGCATCGCCCATCCGCAGGATCAGGATGGCCTTGGTCTGCGAGGCTCCAACGACTTCCAGGCAGTTGAGCAGCTGATCATCGATGATGAGATCGAGCCGGAGTGCGTTGGCAATCTCGCCGCGTGAACCGGGCACCGTGACGACCGCCGGCATGTAGTAGCCATAAGTTTCGAGCCACGCCTGACTCTGGAACTGCACGGAGTCGCCGGCCGTCGGAATGCGCGAGGTGAGAAACGAGACCTCCCAGCGATAGCGCCGGGCCAGTTGATACAAGCGCGCAATCTGGGCGGGCTCGTAGGGTGCAAGGCCCACCCACCAGTTGGGCATCGCGGTAATCACCTGCCAGACGCGCTTGGCGTCAGCGGCCGAGACCGCATCAAAATCCGGCATCGGAGAGCTGGGCCGCTGGATTGCCTGCTGGCCGAGCAGTTTGGCCGCCGCATCGAGGAACGCCGTGCGGAAGTCTGCGACCACGCCGTCGAGGTCAAAGCCGATTCTCAACATCAGGAACGCTCTTCGTGCCCTCGAGGAGACGGCGTGTAGGTGGCAATCGCGGCGAGCACTGCAAACAGCATAGCGTTAGCGGGCATTCGAAGTCCCGTTTCCCAAAGGCTCTGCGTCAGCGCGCCGGCAATGCCGGCTACCGCACCCGCGCGCACGAGATGGTTCGAGCTGGAGACGTCCTCGAGCCGCCGCTTCGAGAGCCGCACGAAGGTGCCAAGCGTGAGAATCACCGGCAAGCTCAACAACAGTCCTCCTTCAGCAGCCAATTGCAGGTAGTGGTTGTGGGCCTGGCCAATTGCGTATCCGGGTTCCGACGTCTGGTATCCGACGATGGCCTCGCCGTAGGTGCCGGCGCCCGTGCCGGTGATTCGAAAGTCGCTGATGAGCTGTTGCGTGTCTTTCCAGATCGCCCGGCGTCCACGTTCGCGGGCCACGGGCGCAAGTGTTTCATCGACGCGTCCCATCAAGGCACCGAAGTTGGCAAACGCCAGTACGACGGCAACGAGCATCGCTGCCTGAAACGCCATCCATCGGCGAGTCTCCTTCTGGCGGCGATGCGACAGGAGAGCACTGACCACGAATGCCGCGACCAGGCCGACGACCCCCGATCGCGACGTCGAGATCAGCACCGCAAGCGTCATCAGACACACCGATGTGGCCAGCCAGATTCTCATGGATCCGAGTTGTTCGGCCGCCGCAACGAGCCGCTGCGTCAATCGCTGGCCCTCGCGGGCGGCGGGTGCTCGCGCCAGCAGGTACCCGAAGACGAGGGGACACGCCATGATCGCCCAGGTTGCGAAATGGTTCCGGTTCACGAACGGACCGAACGGACGCGCGCCGGCGTCGAGGGGTCTCCAGATGCCGTAGAGCAGCTCCTTGCTCTGCGCGCGCTGAATGATGGCAGCCAGCGATGCCACCAGTCCCATGATTGCCACGCCACGGACGATTCGGCCAGTGCCGCCGGCGCTGCAGATCTGGCGGGACGACCAGAACAGCAGCGCGGCGGTGACGAAAATGCCGAGCGCGGCCCATGTATCCTGCGGACGGATGCTGATCGGGAGTCTCAACGCTGCGAGATCCGTCGTCGACATCAGCCACAGTGTGCTGCGAAGAGGCAGAGCCTGGGGATCGATGGTGTTGAGCAGGGCGGGGGGCAGGGGAACGACTTGCGCCGCGATGGTGAGCGCGGCGGTCGCCAGCATCCCCTCGATCAGGCCGAAACGGTCATTGCTTGCGTACCGCTGTCCCACTCGTGCGGACAGCGCAAGCGTGCCGCACGCGGCGGGAATCCAGACCCACGCGTACACGCCTCCCGCAAGGAACGTGACCCACGCGAGCAGGATCGCCACGCCCGTGGCCGTCGCAGGACCATGTGGCCTAGGCAGCGGTCGATTTGACGTAGTAGTTCTTGTACTTGTAGCCGTAGTAACGCGAGTAATAGTACTTGTTGCGGACGATGTCAACGCGGTTGAGCACCGCGCCCAGCAGGTGGGGGCGGCTCGTGTTCAGGGTTTCGATCGCGCGCTCTGCGAGCCGGCGCTGCGTCATTTCCGAGCCGATGATGAACACCACGCCCGAGACCCACGGCGCAATGATGACGGCGTCAGTGACGGCGAGGACTGGTGGCGTGTCGATCAACACCCAATCGAATGGCCCGTGCTGCACGTTCGAGATAAGCGTCTTCATCCGGTCGGAAGCCAGTAGTTCCGACGGGTTTGGCGGTGTCAGGCCGGCCGTCATCACCCAGAGGTTCTGCACGGCTGTCGGCTGAATCGCCTGGCGGGCCGTGGCCTGAGCTGTCAGCAGGTGCGACAGCCCGATGGTATTTTCGATACCGAGGGTTTTCGACACGCTGGGACGGCGCATGTCGGCGTCGATGAGCAGTACGCGCGACCCGCCGTAGGCGAGCGCAATCGCCATGTTGCAGGTGGTGGTCGTCTTACCCTCGACTGGCTGCGCGCTCGTCATCGCGATGACGCGCGTACCTTCACTGCCGCTGCTGAAGACCAGCGACGTGCGCAGCGCGCGGAACGCTTCGCCAAACTCGTGCGGCACTTCCCCCGACAGCAGCGGGTGATCGTTTCCCTTCACCGCGGGCACCAGCCCGAGGAAGGGAAGCTTCAGCCGGCGAGTGATGTCTTCCGGAGTCTTGACCGTGTCATCGAGGTAGTCAATCGCGAGCACCAGGCCGAGCGCCAGCAGCACGCCGGCGAGCGAGCCCAGCATCAAGTTGCGTTTCACATCGGGCGTGAACGGCGATCCGGGGGGAACCGCGCGATCCATCAGCCGGACGTTGTTGCCGCCACTGTTGCTGACAATCTGCAGTTCGTTCTGACGCTGGAGCAGTTGCTCGTAGATCTGGCGGTTGCTTTGTGCTTCCCGCTCGAGCACCGTGTAGCCGACGCTCTTCCTGCTGAGGTCGGTCGCGACGCCCTTCTGCTCCTCCAGGGCGGACGACAGGCGCCGCTCCAGGGCGAGAGCCGTCTCGTAGTCGCTCTTCATCGTGTCGACCGCGGACGCCAGGGCCCGCTCGTAGTTCTTTGTGGTGTCCACGATGGCGTTTTCGTTCTCGATGACGAGCGGATTCTTCGGCCCATACCGCTCGTTCAGCTGGACCTTCTGGCGGTTCAGGTCGCTGAGCCGCGTGCGCAGCGTCTGCACATTCGGGTTGGCGCTGACCGCAGGCGAATCCGCGAGGCCCGACAGCGACAGCGATTTCGCCTGGTTGTAGACCGATTCCTTCTGAATCCGTTCGTTGCGCGCTCGCAGGTAGCTGTCGTTCACCTGGGTGAGCGCCGATTCGACCGTGTTCTGACGCGAGTCCAGCGAGAGCGCGTTGTTGCTTGCGCGGTACTCGGCCATGGCGCGCTCGCCGTCTTCCACTTTCTTCCCTTGCTTGGCGATCTCGTCGGCGAGGAACGCGAGACTCTTGCGCGTCGCGTCATTGCGAATCTCAAGATTCTGCTTCACGAATTCTTCGACGAGCGTGTCCGCTGCGCGCGCCGCAAACTCCGCATTCGAAGAGGTCACCGAGGCGTTCACCAGGCGGGTTCCCAGCGCAGGCTCCACCGACACGGCACCCTGGAATCCGTTGACCAGGTCGTTGACCGTTGGTTTGACCGCCATCGCGGCGGCTGGCGGCGCGGCGCCCGTTGCGGCCGCCACGGCGCCCAGCACCTGCTGCTTTGCCGAATGCAGCAGCGACGCGAGGCCTGTACGCTGGGGCCCCTGCCCGTTGAACTCTGGATAATTTTCAAGGTGCAGGCGCTGCACGACCTTGGTGCCGAGTTCGCGTCCAGTAAGAATGCGCAACTGCGTCTGGAAGTAGGCGTCCTGATCCTGATTGTTCGCGTCCTGGGCCGTGTTGAACCCGGTGACATTCGATGCGCGGTCATCATCGATCATCACGCTCGTTGTTGCGCGGTACATCGGTATCGTCGTGAAGGTCCGCACGAGCACGCCGATCATCACCAGCAGGAACACGGCGACGGCAAGATAGCGGTGCTTGTAGATCGCGTTCAGGCGATCGAGCAGATGCGCGTCCGAATCGGCCGGGAACAGGCTCTTTGGGGCAACGCTTTGAGGACGCGCGGGCGCGCCTGTAGCCGGTTTTGGGCGTGACTCCATTAGTCCACTTTAATTATCGGCCGTAGCTCGTTCAATCGACAGGAATTTGAGGGAACTATATATGACATTATAGGACATAAAAGACCAACAGCGGAAGGCCCTTCGGAGGGTGCGGGACTACTTTTCCGGGCTCGCCACCGGCAGGACGCCCGTCTGCAGCACCGTCACGCCGATGCCTGTGACTGCCGCCATGACCGAGGCCGCTGTATCGCCGAAGATCGCACCGCTTGCCGGAAGCTTTGCGGGAAGCGCCACGAGTGTTGCCGCTGCGTCGCCCGCTTGAGCGTTGACGACATCGCCGGCGGCGAGAGTGCGCCCGGTCTGGTCGGCGATCTCGGCGACGTACGGCGTATCTGGCCGCACGACAAACGAAAACTCACCCTTGTTGTCCGACACCGTCACCTGCTCGATTTGCTTGGTCTGCAAGTTCCGCAGTCGGATCGTCGCGTCGGCCAGCGGCTTCTGGTTCGCATCGACCGCCCTGCCGTTGAGGAGGCTCTGCGTGCTTGACAGCTTCGGGGCGGGATTCTGCTGAGCCACAACCGTGGCGCTCAAGAGCGTGCCGATCATCGCCCACTTCAAGCTATTCATCATAAAGTGCTCTCGCTCTTCAAAAACGCTTCGTGTGCCGTTTTGCAGCACCTGGTTTCGGATTGGTAATCGATTCGCCGTGCTAATCTTCGTAACTTCATATGGCGCAACGTATTCGGGTCTTCGCACCAGCAACAGTAGCGAATCTCGGGCCAGGGTTTGATGTGCTCGGCCTGGCCCTCCCAAGGCCCGGCGACGAGCTCGAAGCCGAGCTGTCGGATCGCCCTGGCGTCGAGATCGTCGCGGTCACCGGAGACGGTGGTGTACTGAGCACCGATCCGGACAAGAACGTCGTCGGATGTGCGGCAAACGATGTGCTGAAACGTGCAGGCAGCCGCAGGGGCCTACGTCTATGGTTGCACAAACAGATGCCGCTCGCGAGCGGATTGGGCAGTTCTGGCGCGAGCAGCGCCGCGGGCGCAGTGGCGGCCAACGAACTGCTCGGGCGCCCGCTGACGCCGAACGAGGTCGTCCTGAGCGCGATGGAAGGCGAGCGCGCCGCATCCGGCAGTCCGCACGCCGACAACGTGGCGCCGAGCGTGCTTGGCGGCATCGTGCTCGTCAGGAGCCTCGAGCCGCTCGAGGTGTTGTCGCTGCCCGTGCCGGACAGCCTGCACGTCGTCGTCGTTCATCCTCACTGCGAGGTCTCGACAGCCGACGCCCGCCGTCTTGTGAAGCAGGCTCATTTTCCGCTGAGCGCGATTGTGGCGAATCTGGGGAGCCTCGCCTCGTTTGTTCAGGCGCTCCATCGCGGCGACCTCGCCTTGCTTGGGCGGAGCGTCGACGACCAGTTGATCGAGCCGCTGCGCGCGCAGCTGATCCCGGGGTTCAGTGCGGTCAAAAAGGTCGCGATCAAGGCGGGCGCACTCGGCTGTTCGATCGCGGGATCCGGGCCGTCGGTGTTTGCGTTCACTGCCAGTCTCGCGTCAGCGCAGGACGTCGGCGCGGCGATGCAGTCCGCGTTTCGCACATCGGCCGGCCTGGAGAGCGATCTGTTCGCGGGCACGGTCAGCCACGAGGGCGCAAGAATTGTCTGACGGTCAGCTCTCTGATACGGCGGTGGTCGTCATCGCTGGCGACGTGCTCTGGAGCGAGCTTGGATCGGAGCACATCCTGTTGAGCCTGCGCGATGGGACGTACTACGGTCTCGAAGAGGTCGGAGGCGAAATCTGGAGACTGTTGCAGACGCCCGTTCCGGTGACCGAGATCTGCCGGGCGCTCGTCGAGCAGTACGACGTCGATCCCGCGCGCTGCCGTCGCGATGTCGTCAAACTGCTCGGAGATCTCGTCGGCCGGCAACTCGTGGAGATTCGCGATCCTGCATGACGTCGACGTTCCTCCTGCTCGAATCGCTGGCGTTGATGACCTCACTGAACCTGGGTGTGCGTTTGTTGCCGTTCACTGTCGTTCGGCGTGGGTTGGATCGCTGGGCCGGGTGCTCGCGGCGGAACACCGAAGACATGGTCGACCAGATTGCCTGGGCTGTGCGGGCCATCGGACGCCGTATGCCCGGCGCCACATGTCTGCTCGAAGCGCTCGTGGCGCATTGCATGCTGCGGCGATTTGGCTACGTACCTGCGTTGAGGATCGGCGTTCGGCGAGGTGCGTCTATGTCTATCGACGCGCACGCGTGGGTCGAGTGCGGGGGAGCGATCGTAATCGGGACGATCCCCGGACTGACGGAGTACGCCGTCCTCTCTCCCTAGGTTGTCGCACATCCTGCACCACGGCGTCGCAGACGGCACCGAGCGACGACAGCTTCCGCGGATACTCGAGCCGGCGCACAGGAACTTCCCGCACGAGGTTCGTGGCCATGGCGAACTGATTCTTGAGTCTCGCCTGATTGACCTGGATCAAATTGAACGCCGCCCGTGTGACCTCGAGGAATGCGTCCTGTCCGGTCACCGGTGTGATCCGGACGGCCGTCCTCGCACGCCGTTCGCGGTGCGCCGGATCCGGAAGGATGTAAAGCGACCGAAGCGGGACGGTCGGCGGGCCTGCCTCACTCTTGCTGAGGGGTAGTACCAGCTTCGACGTCCCCGGGTTCAACCGGCTGCCCGTCCCGCGCGCCAGCACCTTGCGGGCGACTGAAGGAAAGAGCTTCAGCCGCGGCGGCCCCGCGTGCGCGATCCACTTTCCATCCTGCCGTTCGAGTGCCAGCACGTCGTCGGTCAGCAGCGCGTGTCCTCGCGCGACGAACGCCGCACCGATCGTCGACTTGCCGTACCCGCAGTCGCCGAGAAATGCCACGGCCTTGCCGTCGATGAGGACCGTCGTGGCGTGCAAGGGCTCATATCCGAACGCGAGCAGCGAGAACGAGAGGACCTGGCCCAGGAGATATGTGGAGAAGGATTCGTTGCTGGCCCTCCGCAGGCGCGCGTACGCAATGGTGCGAGCGTCCGGCGAAATCAGGAACTCGAAGAGTTCGGCCCACCGAAGATACGTGCGACCATCCGGCAGCGTGCCGCACACAAACCATTGCTGTGAGGCTGCTGGGAGCTGCAGGGCCTGTCGCGCGGTTTCAAACTGTGCAGGTTGTCCGGCAAGCAATCGAACGTCGGGCGGGCGAGACGGCGAACATGCTGGGCACGGGAGCGGGATGGGACTCTCGACTGTCAGGCCGTACAGACGATAGCGCGCGGCGCCGCTCACGCCTGCGGAAAGTTGTTTCTGGTATTCGGCTTTCCGGAGCCGTCGTTCTTGTTACTGCCTTTTGACGCCGTGAGCTTCCGGAAATTCCCGTGAACCTTGAGCTCAGGCGTGCGATAGGGGCGCTTCTGTTGCGACGCTGCCTTGGGCTTTTGCTTCATTCTTCCAGAATACCCGAAGCCACATTTCCAGGCCATAGGTATCCCCGAGGTTCCAACTATTGACACAGTCGGCAGCGTTCAGTCCCGCTGCGAGTCGAGCGAGCTCTGGCGCGAGTCGTTCGGCGTCGAGATAGCCGAATCTGACGCCGAGGCAGTCGGGCGTGAGTGTTTGAAGGATGACGGCGGCGTCGTGGCTCAGCCCCATGTTGACGAAGGGACTGAAGTCAGATTTCCACGTGCGCGCACGAATCGAATCGGGCAGCACTCCGCGCATGCCTTCACGCAGCAGCGCGCGCGGGACGCCGTTGTACGCGTGGACGTCGCCTGGGATGGACATGATGAAGGCGATGAGATCTCGATCGAGAAATGGGTACGCGAGATCGAGCCCATGCAGCGCGCCGACTTTGGCGTTCCACTCCATGCACTGCACCTGGTACTTCGAGCGCGCTTCGATGTAGACGGCCTGCGCGTGCGCCGAGTGGAACGCGCGTTCGAAGGTGGCGAGCCGATATCGATGACGCAACGCGCTTTTGAGAAAGGCAGCGGCGAACCAATCCTTCGTTCTCCGGCGATCGAGCAGTTGGAGGCGCAGCCACTTCAGAGGTGGCGCGATGGACCGCGGCACGTGATAGCGCACGGCATCGACGAGCAACAGGCGGCGGCGGCGTGATGCCTCCTGGGAACCGAAGTAGCGCGCGTACTCGCGTGTGTGGCGCCAGATGGTGGAAACGGCACCGCGGCGGAGCAGGTCGATCAGGTACGCCGAGGAGAACAGCATCTGATCGCCCCAGTGTCCCGAGAGCATCGATCGCGCGCCCGTCGCGGCAGCGCGCGTGTGCAGCTCCCGTGTTACGCCCCACATATAGTCGACGAACGGTGCTTCGATGGCGGTGATCTGCGCCTCGGCGCCATCGACCAGGCCGATGAGCGGTTCGATCGGAAACCGGTCGAATGACACACCGAATTGCGCCTCGATATCGCGCAGGTAGTGCTGTTCGTCGGTCTCGCGGCGGTTCGAAACATACGAGATCCCGCGCACGCCCGGTACCGGCACTGCCCCTGAACGCCGCAGCGTCTCGGCCTCGCAGAAGATCGACGAGGAATCCAGGCCGCCACTCACAGACACGGCAACCGGATAGCGGGATCGCGTGCGGCGCTTCACTGCCTCGGCGAATCGTTCGCGAAATGCGTCGACGTACTCGTCGAACGACCGGAGTCGCAATGCGGTGTGCGTGTCGAAATCCCAGTACCGGCGGCGCGTCAGTCTCTCTGGCGTCACGATCACGAGATGAGCGGGCACGACCGACGAGATGCCCTTGAAGCAGGTGAGGTCCTGGTGATCGAGCGGCCGCGATCCCACGAGCATGAAGTCGGCAACGCCTTCATCGTCGGGGTGCGCCGTGATCTCCGGGTGGGCGAGCAGCCCTTTGATCTCGGATGCAAACGCACAGAAGGATCGGCTGTGAAAGTAGTAGAGAGGACGCACCCCGATCGCGTCCCGCGCCAGCACCAATCGCTGGCGGCGCGAATCGAAGATCGCCAGCGCAAAGTCCCCGCTCAGCCGCTCCGCAAATCCCTCGTCAAAGGCTTCGTAGGCCGCGAGCACGAGGCGCGCATCGCTGAGCGACGCGTGGAGGCCGAGCGCACCGATGAGTTCCGCGCGATTGTCGAGGCGGCCATCCATCACGAGCATGGCGCTCTGGCCGGCGTGTTCGATGGCGAGAGGCTGATGCTCGCCGTGCTCTTCGGGGGTCACCCAGGAATGCTGGCAGGCGAAGCCGACGGCGCCCTCGATGCGCATCGCCTCGCCGTCTCGTCCCCGGTGGCGCAGCCGGCCGCTCATCGCCGCCACGGCGTCGCGAGCCATCGGACGTCGGTCGAGATTCCACGCGCCCGCAATCCCGTTCATTTTGATCGGCAGTATACTGCGCCAAATTCGTGGCTTCGCTCGGTCGCTTTCCCGCCCTGGCCGCGTTTCTCGCCGGCTGTTCCGCCAGCTGGCCGGATCTGAACATCACACCGGACGAGCTCATCGCGTTGTGCGAGAGCGAGCAGCTCGTGCCGCTGCTGTATCAGCGGATGGTGGAATCCAGTTTTGCCGATGGCTGGCCTTCGTCGCTTCGCGACACGCTGTCCGATAGCGCGCGTCGAAGCGCCGGCGAGGAGCTGTTGCGGGGTGCGGAAGCGCGCGCGGTGATCGACGCCCTCACCCGCGCCGGAGTTCAGCCGATCCTGATCAAAGGCACGCCCCTCGCGTACGGTTGGTACGCCACTCCGGCATCGCGGCCCCGGGATGACACCGACGTGCTCATCCCTTCCACCCAGGTCGCGAGCGCCCGTGACGTGTTTGCATCGCTCGGCTACATGACGACCGTGCATTGCAGCGAGCTGTTTTCGCAGTTCGAAGTGCAGAAGACGGATCGCTTCGGCATGACGCACGCCTTCGACGTCCACTGGCGCATCAGCACCCAGCCCGTGTTTGCCGAGTTGCTGACGTACGAGGAACTGCTGCCGGAAACCGTCCCCGTGCCTGCGCTCGGCGCATCAGCCATCGCGCCGCGAGCAATCGATGCGCTGCTCCTGGCATGCGTACACCCGGTGATGCATCACCGCAGCAGCGAGCGGGTACTTTGGATCTACGACATCCATCTCCTGGCCTCTGCGCTGTCCGCGCCCGAGTTCGACGCCTTTGCACGGCTGGCGCAACGGAAGAAGGTTGCCGCGATTTGCACGCACGGGCTGCGGCTTGCACAAGTGATGTTCGGCACGTCCGTGCCCGTCTCCGTCACAGCGGCGCTCTCGCGCGCCGAATCGCCTGAACCGTCGGCAGAGTATCTGGCGTCCGATAGAAGGTGGCATCACGAGCTGATCGCGAGTGTTCGCGCACTGCCGTCGCTCGGCGAGCGAATCCATCTGCTGCGGGGCGTCCTGTTTCCGAGTCCCGGCTACATGCTCGGCGCCTACGGACTCCGCGATAAACCTTTGGGTCCGTGGATCTTGCCAGCGCTCTACGTGCACCGCAATCTGCGCGGCGCCTGGAAGATGATGTCGGGAAGAAAGTGAGATAATGACGGCTTACTCATGGCAGCAGTAGACGACCCCAAGACGCTCGGCCGGACACGGCTTTCGTTTGCCAGCGAAGCCGATATCGACGAGTTCGTCGCCACGCTCGAAAGGTTCGAGAGCGGCGACCTGACGCCGGATCAGTGGCGCATGTTCCGTCTGGTTCGCGGAACATACGGACAGCGGCAGCCCGGAGACGTGCAGATGCTGCGCGTGAAGATCCCTCAGGGTGTGCTGAATGCCGCACAGCTCGAGGCGCTCGCCGATGTGGGCGAGCAATTCTCGCGCGGGTTTGGTCATATCACGACGCGGCAGAACATCCAGTTTCATTTCGTCAAGCTCCACGACGTCGAAACGGCGATGCGCATGCTCGCCGATACCGGCCTGACGACGCGCGAAGCGTGCGGCAATTCCGTGCGCAACATCACCTGCTGCCCGATGGCCGGCGTGTCGCCGACGGAATTGTTCGATGTGACGCCGTACTCAGAGGCGACGACTCGCTACCTGCTGCGGCATCCCCTCAGCTCGTCGCTGCCGCGCAAGTTCAAGATTGCGTTCGAGGGCTGTGCCGACGAAGACCACGCGCTGCTCGGTATGCACGATCTCGGCTACCG
>JAMQPK010000174.1 GCA_023717525.1 Vicinamibacterales bacterium
GTCGGGCAAGTCGCCAATCAGCACGACACGCAGGCCGAGCTGTTCATGGTGCTCGATGGCACGGCCACGATGGTGACCGGCGGAAAGATTGTCGAGCCGGCGCGCAACGGCGCCAATGTCACGGGAAAGTCGATCGACGGTGGTACGAAACAGAAGCTGGCGAAGGGGGACTTTCTCATCATCCCCGCTGGCGTACCGCATTGGTTCACGGACATCGCCCCGGCCGGCGTGTCGCTGATGCAGCTTTACCTGCCGAAAACGAATTAGGTGTCGTCGCGCAGCATTGACGCCACGGTCTTCTCCGGCGTGCTGTGCTTGCCGACGATGGCCGCAATCGTAGCCGACAGGCCGAGAAGGACCGCGAACAACGCCAGCGTTTCACCGCTGATCATCTGCGCAACGAAGAGTCCGACCAGGACCACCGCACCAAGCGAGGCGACGCCGAAGATGGCGCGTTTGAAATCCTTCATATAACCCTCAGCATGAGAGCTTTGTGAGATCTGGGGTCGCGTTGCCCGCGGGATGCGGGGCTCGGCTGCAGTGCTCAGGAAAGCAGAACTAGGTAAGTATACACCCGATGCCAACAGGGCTGTGCCAGAATGCACACGAAGGGAAGGGTATCAATGTATACGTCGGAAATTCATGCTAAAGCGATCATCGCGGCTGCGCTGATCTCGAGCCACGCGGTGGAGATTCCACAGCTGCCGAGCGCGGCGCTCGAAAAAGACAACACAGCGGCGATCCGTCTTCGCGATCTGACCGAATACGTCTATCGAGCGATCGTCGGGACGCACGGCTAGTCCAGCGTCTCGCGCAACAGTGAGATCACCTCCAGCAGCGATGCTGCCTTTGCCATGGCAAGTTGCTGGGTCTGCTCGTCGACGCGGCACATATCGGGAATGAAAATCGGCCTCATGCCGGCAGATGCCGCGGCTCTGATTCCGGGTCCCGAGTCTTCCAGGACAATGCAGCTGGATGGAGCGCGACCTATCCGATCGGCCGCGAGGCAGTAGATATCTGGGGCAGGTTTGCCACGCCTCACCTGGTCACCCCCGACAACGATGTCGAAATGCTCGAGCACCTGGGAGCGGCGAAGCTTTTCCTGCGCCAGGTTGGTGGGCGTCGAGGTGGCGATGGCCTTCGAGATGCGCTCGTGGTTCAGGAATTCGAGGAGCTCCCAGAGGCCGGCTTTGCAGGGAACGGCCTCAAGGTCAGAGAGGGCAAGGTAATTCGCGTTTGCCCGTTCGACCAGCTGATCCACATCGCCCGCGCCCGGCACCTGCGCCGTGATGTAGGCCTTCGACTCGCGTGCGCCAAGGCCGATCATGTCGTAGCAGTGCTGTTCGGTGAGCTGATACCCGATCTCGGACGCGGCTGCTATCCAGGCGCGCATCGAGATCGGCTCGGTGTCGAGGATGACGCCGTCCATGTCGAAGATCACGGCGAGCCCTTCTGATCCACGCATGTGTGCAGAGTACCGTAATATTGACCAGGATGCGACGTGAGCACGTCACGATTGGGCGCAAGACAATCGGTTATCTTGCGTCCGACCCCTCGACGCCGGCAAGCCGCCAGCGCCCGCTCAGGCACGTGCTTTTCCTTCATGCCTTTCCGCTGCACGCAGAAATGTGGGCGCGGACTCTCGAGGCGTTGCCGGAGGGGTGGAGCGGGATCGCACCAGATTTCCGGGGGTTCGGCCAGTCGACGCTTCCGCCCGGCGACAAGCATCGCATCATCGACTTTGCCGGCGACATGATCGACTTGCTGGATCGCCTCGAGATTCCACACGCGATCGTGGCAGGATGCTCGATGGGCGGATACACCCTCTTCGAGATGATCCACACCGCGCACAACTACGTGGCGGGCGCCATTCTGGTCTCGACCAAGGCGACGGGCGACACCGACGAAGGGAAGGCTGGGCGCAGGGCGATGATCGAACGCCTCGAGCGAGGAGGCGTGGGTGCGATTGCCGACGAGATGCTGCCGAAGCTGCTGGGGACGACGACGCAGCGCGAGCGGCCGGATCTCGTGGCGAACGCTCGCCGTATGATGGAGTCGAACAAGGCCGAGACGGTGAAGATGGCGATCAACGCGATGATGGAGCGCGCCGATTCGACTTCGCTCCTGGCGCACATGAACATGCCGACCCTCATCGTTGCCGGCGCCGAGGATGCGCTCATCCCGCCGGCGCAGGCCGTCGGCATGCACGAGGCGATTCCAAAATCCAGATGCGAAATCATGACGGGTGCAGGGCACGTGCCGAACCTCGAACAAGCCGCGTCATTCGACGCGTTGCTGCATCAGTTTCTTGAGAAGCTATGAGACGACTGTCTTCACTCCCTGCCGTCTTCGTTTTGATTGGTATCTGCGTGTCTGGTGCGACGGCACTGCGTGCGCAGAACCAGAACTACGCACCGCCGCCAGACCTTGAGGCGATCCACGTTCCGTACGACTTGCTGCTCGACACCTACGTACGAGATGGCCTGGTCTACTACCGCGCGCTGCAGCAAGACCGGGGCAAGCTGAATCGGTATCTCGCAGTGCTCGCCGGCACTCAGGCCGCTGATGTGGCCGCATGGAGCAAGGCGCAGCAGATCGCCTTCTGGATCAACGCGTACAACGCGTTCGTCCTCAACACGGTGGTTACTCACTATCCGATTCGCGGAACATCCAAGCAGTATCCGGCAAACAGCATCCGTCAGATTCCCGGTGCGTTTGAGACGACCAAACATACCGCCGCCGGACGCACCCTCACGCTCGATCAAATCGAAACGACGATCCTCGGGGGCTACAACGATCCGCGCATTTATGTCGCGCTCGGACGGGGAGCGGTGGGAAGCGGACGGCTTCGCAGCGAGGCGTTCAGCGGATCGCGCCTCGAACAGCAGCTCGCGCAGTCGACACAGCAGTTTGCGACCAGCCCTCAATACGTGCGGATCGACCAGCTGGCCGGGAAGACGTTTGTGTCGCCGATACTCAGCTGGCGCGGACCCTCGTTCATCGCCGCCTACGCCGACAAGTCGTTCGAGTTGCCCAAGCGGACGCCGATCGAACTGGCAGCCGTAGGGCTCCTGCGGCCGTACTTTCTGCCGGCCGAGGAAGAGTTTCTGAAGAAGAACAGCTGGCAGCTCGACTACTTGACCTTCGACTGGCAGTTGAACGACCTGACCGGAGGCCGACCTTGACCCTCTTCGCTGATAGGGAAGAGGGGAGAGGGAAGAGGGAAGAGCTTGGATCTTCAGCTAGAGGGTAAGTCCGCCATCATCACGGGAGCGAGCAAGGGGCTGGGGTTGGCGACCGCAAAAGCGCTGGTGGCCGAGGGCTGCCGCGTGTGTATTTGCGCGCGCGGCAGGGAGGGACTCGACCGTGCCGCCGCTGAGCTGACGTCGATTGGAGGCGACGGCATGGTCCTGGCCGTTGCGACCGATGTGACCACGGCCCAGGGTGCCGCACGGGTTGTGGAAAGCGCGCTCGAGGCGTTCGGCGGCATCGACATCTTGATCAACAACGTGGCGACCGCCAAGGGCGCGGGCATCCTGGATACGCCCGACAACGTCTGGCAGGATGCGGTTGATCAGACGTTGTTTCCAGCTATCCGCATGTCTCGTCTGGTCGTGCCGCACATGAAACAGCAGGGCGGAGGTTCGATTGTGATGGTCGCCTCCATCTGGGGTCGCGAATCGGGCGGACGTATGACCTACAACGCCGTAAAGGCTGCCGAGATCAGTCTGGCCAAGTCGATGGCGCAGCAGCTGGCCGTGGATAACATCCGGGTGAACAGTGTGGCGCCTGGATCGATCCTGTTTCCCGGCGGCTCATGGGATCAACGCCAGAAAGCGGATCCTGACGGCATTGCGGAATTCGTTCGCCGCGAGCTGCCCTTCGGGCGGTTTGGCCGCGCCGACGAAGTCGGTGCGGTGATCGCGTTTCTGGTGTCGCCCAGGGCCAGCTGGATCAGCGGCTCGTGCGTGCCTGTCGACGGCTGCCAGTCGCGCTCGCTGATCTGACCTTGTGAAGTCTCCTCGATGCGAATTCTTGTAACGGGCGGCGCCGGATACATCGGCAGCGTGCTGACGGACACGCTCATCGAGCGCGGTCATACGGTCACGGTCTTCGACAATCTCTCGCGGGGGCACCGCGATGCGGTTTCGCCGGCGGCGACGTTCATTGAGGGCGACCTGGCCGATTCTGCGGTGATTGCCTCCGCATTGAAGGCGCAGAAGGTGGAAGCCGTCGTGCATATGGCGGGCGATGCCCTCGTGGGGGAGTCGATGCAGAACCCCGGCAGGTACTACCGGACCAACGTGGTGGCCGGGTTGAGCCTGCTCGAGGCGATGCGCGACAACGACGTGCGCCTCCTGGTGTTCTCATCGACGTGCGCGGTGTATGGCGTTCCGGAACACCTGCCAATCGTTGAAACCACGCCTGCCAGGCCGGTGAACCCGTACGGCGACTCGAAGCTCGCCTTCGAGCGCGCGCTCGGGTGGTTCCACGCAGCGCACGGCTTTCGCGTCGCGGCGCTCCGTTACTTCAACGCGGCCGGTGCGAGCGCCCGATGCGGCGAGCGCCACGAGCCCGAGACGCATCTCATCCCGCAGGTGCTCGATGTCGCTGCTGGAAAGCGCCCGCACGTCACGCTGTTCGGGAACGACTATCCGACGCGCGATGGCACGTGCGTCCGGGACTACATCCACGTTCTCGACCTGGCCGACGCTCATATCCTGGCGCTCGACACTCTGCAGCGCGAGTCGCCGAAGATGGCGATCTACAACCTCGGATGCGGGGGAGAGGGCTATTCGAATCTGGATGTGATCGAGTGCGCCAGACGCGTGACCGGCAAGGAGATTCGGGTCGTCGCCGGGCCAAGACGGCCTGGCGATCCGCCGGTGCTGGTGGCATCGGCGGACAAAGCCAGGCGAGAGCTTGGATGGATACCGAGACGCGAACAGCTCGAGACGATCGTGCAGTCCGCGTGGTCGTGGATGACGCGCGCCTAGGCGGATTTCGCTGCTTTGCTCGAACCGGCCTTCGCAGCCGGTTTCTTGCGGCTGGCCACCGTTTGAGCCCCGAACTTCTTTGTGAAGCGCTCCACGCGGCCTTCGGTGTCGATCAGCTTCTGCCGGCCGGTGAAAAACGGATGGCAGTTCGAGCAGATTTCCAGATGTAGTTCTTTCTTGGTCGATCGGGTCTTCCAGGTTGCACCGCAGGCGCACCGGGCTTCGACCTCGAAATAGTTTGGATGAATGGCTTCTTTCACGACGAAACTCCCTTCAGGAAACAATGATTATAGCAGGGCTTTTGGCTTTGGGCTTTAGGCTCGGGGCCTGGAGTCCAAAAACCCCTTGAACACAGCGCGATCCGCGCGTTCTGGCCCAAGGCCCAGAGCCAAACGCCCAGAGCCCTACGGAATCACGTGCTTCCTGTCCCACCGGTGCTTCCGCAGTTCGGCGACCACGGAGGGTGAGAGCGGATGGCCGTCGCTGGCGGCCAGATTCTTCTCCACGTGCGTTTTCTTTCGCATCCCGGGGATAACAGTCGAGACGGTTGAGTTCGCGAGAATGAACCGCAGAGCAGCCTCTGGGAGGTCCATTCCTGCCGGAACGGCCGTCTTCACTCGATCGACGCGCGCCAGGGTTTCGGCCAGGTTCTGCGGCGTGAAGTAGATGTTGCGCCAGTCTCCGTCGGGCCACGTGCTGTCGAGCGAGAGCGTTCCCGTGAGACTGCCTTCGTCGAACGGCACGCGCGCGATGATTGCGATGCCGTGCTCCTGGCAGTAGGGAAACAACTCATCTTCCGGGCTCTGGTCGAACACGTTGTAGACGACCTGCACCGAATCGATGAGCCCCGTCTTCAGCGCCGCCAGTACATTGGCCGGCTCCCATCGATTCACGCTGATTCCGAACCCCCGGATCAGTTTCTGGCGCTTCAGATCGTCGGCCGCCCGCTGCCAACCCTCGTCTGATGCCCAGGCGTCGCTCCACACGTGGAGTTGCTGCAGGTCGAGGCAGTCGATGCCGAGATTCGCGAGGCTCTTCTCGGTCATCTCCCTGATGTGATCCGGCGGGTACGTCTCGCTGACAGGCGTTGACGCGCTTCCGGGCCATTTCCAGTTCTTCGCCGGAATCTTCGTCGCGACGTACAACTTTCTTTCCGGATGACGTTTCAGCGCATCCCCGAGCAGCGTTTCGCTCTTGCCCATGCCGTAGGCGAAGGCGGTGTCGAAAAAATTGCACCCGAGTGCGACCGCACGATCGATCGACCGTGCCGATTCGCCATCGTCGGAGCCGGTCCATCCGCCCATGCCCCACATGCCGTAGCCGATCTCAGACACCTGCCAGCCGAGCCTGCCGAAACTGCGATGGTTCATATTGGTGATTGGGTGATTGGGTGATAGGTGATTGGGTGATAGGAAATACGGTCAGCAAAGCCATCCGCGAATTGTCTTCCAGACTTCGTCTATTCCCGTCTGCTCGAGAGACGACACGGGCAGAACCGTCGTGTCGTAGCTTTCGTCAAGCGACCTCAGGTTCCGGGCGCGCTCGGACTGCGTAAGCTTGTCCAGCTTTGTCGCGACGATCGCGAGCGGAAGGCCCGTGCGGAACAGCCATTGATGCGCGCTTTCGTCGGCGCCAAGGTCGGGATGGCGGCCGTCGATACAATGCATCACGCCCGCGACACGCCTGCCGGGCCGGGAGCCCGGGTCGAAGTACTGCTGAGTCAGAATCTCGAACGTCGCGGCCGATTCTGCGCCTCCGCGTGCGTAGCCGTACCCGGGCAGGTCAACGAGATAGAACTGATCGTCAATCAAGTAGTAGTTGGCTTCGCGCGTCTTTCCGGGTGCCGCGCTCGTGCGCGCGATCTTCTGCTTCACGAGTGCGTTGATCAGCGTCGACTTGCCCACGTTGGATCGGCCAACCATCGCGATCTCGGGTAGGCCTTTAGAGGGGAAGTCGGATGCTGACGCAGCGGAGAGGATGAAGGCGGCGTGAACCACTTTGGACTCTAGGCTCTGGGCCCTTGGCTTTTGGCCGAAAGCCTAAAGTCCAGAGCCCAAAGCCCAAACAGCGTCAGTGAGTGATTGTGTCGTCCGACTCGACCTCGACCTCGGCAGTCGCGGCTTCCGGCAGAATGGCCGCCGGCATCGGTCCCGCCATCGCGACCTTCAGCACTTCGTCCATGTGACCCACGAGATACATGTCGAGCGAATCGAGGACGTTCTTCGGGATATCGGCAAGATCCTTTTCGTTGTCCTTCGGCATGATGATGATCTTGATGCCGGCACGATGCGCCGCCAGCACCTTCTCCTTCACGCCGCCGATCGGCAGGACCTTTCCCCTCAGCGTAATTTCTCCCGTCATCGCCACGTCCGTGCGCACCGGCACGCGGGCGAGCGCCGACACGAGCGCCGTCGCCAGCGTGATGCCAGCCGATGGGCCGTCCTTGGGGATCGCGCCCTCGGGCACGTGGATGTGCACGTCGGTCTTCTTGTTGAATTCCTTCGGGATGCCGAGCTCATCGGCCTTCGAGCGCACCCAGCTCATCGCCGCCTGCGCCGATTCCTGCATGACGTCGCCGAGCTTGCCCGTCAGCGTGAGATGCCCGCGGCCGGGCATGAGCGTCGCTTCCGTCACCAGAATCTCGCCGCCGACCTCCGTCCATGCCAGGCCGGTCGCGACGCCGATCTCCTCTTTCTCTTCCGCCATGCTCGGGCGGAAGCGCGGCACGCCCAGGTACTCGGTGACCTTCTCCGCCGTTATGTTCTCCTGGAAAGTCCTGCCCTCCACGACGACCTTGCGGGCGACTTTCCGGCAGATCGAGCTGAGCTCGCGCTCGAGGTTCCGGACGCCGGCCTCGCGCGTATAGCGCTGAATGATGGTCAGGATGGCTTCGTCGGTGAGAACGATGTTCTTCTCGGTGAGCCCGCTGCCTTCGATGGCCTTGGGGGCGAGGAACCGCTTGGCGATCTCCGCTTTTTCCTGCTCGGTGTAGCCGGCGAGCTGCAGCACTTCCATGCGGTCTCGCAGGGCCTGCGGAACGGTGTGCAGGACGTTCGCCGTGCAGATGAACATGACGGACGAAAGGTCGTACTCGACGTCGAGGTAGTGGTCGAGGAACGTGTGGTTCTGCTCGGGGTCCAGCACTTCGAGCAGCGCGGCAGACGGGTCTCCCCGGAAGTCCATCGACATCTTGTCGACTTCGTCGAGCAGGAACACGGGGTTCATCGTCCCGGCCTTCTTCATCATCTGGATGACCTGGCCGGGGAACGCGCCGATGTAGGTGCGGCGATGGCCGCGGATCTCGGCCTCGTCGCGCACACCTCCGAGCGAGAGCCGCACGAACTTGCGGTTCATCGCCTTGGCGATCGACTTGGCAAGCGAGGTCTTGCCGACGCCTGGAGGTCCGGAGAGCGTCAGAATCGTAGCTTTCGGCTTCTTCACGAGCGCGCGGACGGCGAGGAACTCGAGGATGCGGTCCTTGATCTTCTCGAGGCCGTAATGATCGGCGTGCAGAATTTCCTCCGCGCGCTTCAGATCGCGGCTCTCGCGCGACTTCTTGTACCAAGGCACGGCGATCAGCCAATCGAGATAGTTGCGCGAGACAGTCGCTTCGGCCGACATCGGGGGCATGGCCTCGAGGCGCTTCAGCTCCTGAATCGCCTTCTCCTCGACGTCCTTCGGCATCTTCGACTGTTCGATCTTCTTCTTCAGGTCGTCGACTTCGTTGCCCTTGTCGTCCTTGCGGCCGAGCTCCTTCTGGATCGCCTTCATCTTCTCGTTGAGGTAGTACTCCTTCTGGGCCTTCTCCATCTGCTTCTTCACGCGCGACTGGATGCGGCGATCGACCTGGAGTTTATCCACCTCGATTTCGAGAATGCCGGCGATGCGATTGAGGCGCTCGACGGGCGAGACGATTTCGAGCAGGTTCTGCTTCTCGTCGACGCCCACGAGCAGGTGGGCGGCGATCGTGTCGGCCAGGCGGCCCGGGTCGTCCACGCGGACGGCGGCGATCATGGCGTCGTAGTGCAGGTTGTTCGACAGCTTGACGTACTGCTCGAACAGCGACACGACGCGCGTCATCGTATCTTCGATGTCTGGCGGCATTTCCTTCTGCCGCGGCAGCACCTTCACGACGACGCGGTAAAACCCTTTGTCTTCCTTCCACTCGACCGCGCGGGCTCGTTCAACGCCTTCCACCAGCACCTTGATGTTGCCGTCGGGCAGTTTCAGGCTCTGGACGACGTTCGCCACGCAGCCCATGGTGTAGATGTCGTCCGGCTTCGGATCATCGGTCGACGCGTCGTGCTGGGCCGCCAGGAAGATGCGCTTGTCTTTGCCGAGCGCATGCTCCAGCGCGCGGGTAGACGAGGGCCGTCCGATGACGAACGGCATCATCATGTGCGGGAAGACAACGACATCTCGCAACGGAACGATCGGCAGGGTCTCGTAGACTTCCAAGATAGTGTGCTCCCTTATGGACTTTGGGCTCTAGCCTTTGGGCTCTGGGCCTGTCACGCATGAGAAGCGTGAGCGGCCAAAAGCCCAGAGTCTAGAGCCCAGAGCCTAGCCCGCCTTCTCAATCAGTGTAATCGGCTTGTCTTTCGCTTCCACGACTTCACGCGTAATCACGCACTCGCGTACCTTCTTCTGGTTGGGCAGCGAATACATGAGATCGAGCATGAGGTCCTCGATGATCATCCGAAGGCCGCGGGCGCCAATCTTGCGCTCCAGGGCCGACTCGGCAATCGCTTCGAGGGCGTCGTCCGCGAAGCGGAGCTTCACGTTCTCGTACTCGAACAACTTCTGATATTGACGCGTGATCGCGTTGCGAGGTTGCGTCAGGATCTGCATCAGGGCCGGCTTGTCGAGTTCGTGCAGCGTGCCGACGACCGGCAACCGGCCGACAAACTCGGGAATCAGCCCGTATTTGATGAGGTCCTGCGGCTCGACGCGCTCGAGGGTGGCGCCGAGGTCGCGGTGGCGGGTCGACTTCACTTCGGCCTTGAACCCGAGCGTCTTCTTGCCGGAGCGGCGCTCGATGATCTTCTCGAGGCCGACGAACGCGCCCCCGCAGATGAAGAGGATATTGGTGGTGTCGATCTGGAAGAACTCCTGATGCGGGTGCTTCCGTCCACCCTGCGGCGGAACGTTGGCGACCGTGCCTTCCAGAATCTTCAGGAGCGCCTGCTGCACGCCCTCGCCCGACACGTCGCGGGTAATCGAGGGGTTTTCGTCCTTGCGGCAGATCTTGTCAACCTCGTCGATATAGATGATGCCCTGCTGGCACTTTTCGATATCGCCGCCGGCGGCCTGCAGCAGCTTGAGAATGATGTTCTCGACGTCCTCGCCGACGTAGCCCGCCTCGGTGAGGGTCGTCGCATCGACAATCGTGAAGGGCACCGACAACAGCTTGGCGAGCGTCTGCGCGAGCAGCGTCTTGCCTGTGCCGGTCGGGCCGATCAGCATGATGTTCGACTTGGTCAGCTCGACATCGTTCCGGCTGCGCGGCTGCTTCTGGATCTCTATCCGTTTGTAGTGGTTGTAGACGGCGACCGCAAGCTTCTTCTTGGTCTGTTCCTGGCCGACGACGTACTCGTCGAGGAACTTCTTGATTTCCTGCGGAACGGGCAGGGACGAACGCACGCCGCGGTTGTCGAAGCGGTTGTCGTCGGCGATGATGTCGTTGCAGACCTCGACACACTCGTCGCAGATGAAGACCGTCGGCCCCGCGATGAGCTTACGGACGTCGTTCTGGTCTTTGTTGCAGAACGAGCACCGCAAGACCTCGTTTTCGCCTTTAGCTTTGACCATATAAGGAGTTAGGCCCGTTTCCGGATGACATCATCAATAATACCGTATTCCTTCGCCTGGTCGGCATTCATGATGTAATCCCGCTCCGTATCGTCCTGGATACGCTTTATCGGCTGCCCCGTGTGGTGCACAAGAATTTCATTGAGCCGCTCGCGCATGCGGAGAATCTCCCGCGCGGCGATGTCGATGTCGGTCGCCTGGCCCCCCAGCCCGGACATGAGCGGCTGATGGATAACGATGCGTGAGTTGGGCAGCGAGTACCGTTTTCCCTTGGCGCCGGAGGCCAAAAGCACGGCCGCCATCGACGCCGCCTGTCCCATGCAGTAGGTGGCCACGTCCGGCCGGATGAACTGCATCGTGTCGTAGATCGCCATTCCCGCGGTAATAGAACCGCCGGGGCTGTTGATGTACAGAAGGATGTCCTTATCGGGATCCTCGGCCTCCAGGAACAGCATTTGCGCGATGACGAGGTTGGCAATCTGATCGTCAATCGGCGTGCCGATGAAGATGATGCTGTCCTTCAGGAGCCGCGAAAAAATGTCGTAGGCCCGCTCGCCGCGATTGGTCTGTTCCACCACCATGGGTACGAGCTGCATGCGCGAATCTGGCATAAGCGTCTTTAAAATGAACGGCTTGTTAGGGGGTTTTACGCGATTCTAACACGCTCAGAATATCGG
>JAMQPK010000195.1 GCA_023717525.1 Vicinamibacterales bacterium
CGCCAGATCTGCACATCTCCCTCGGCGGCGGCGATCCGGCCGGCAATCATCGGCACGTCGTCACGGCCGGGAGACGGCGGCGGAGTCGATGCGGCGGTGGTCACCCACCCGCCGAGCAGCAGTCCGAACACCAATCCGATCAAGCGGCGCATCTGCAGGCCTCCACGGTATGTCGGCTTAACGGTGTTGACCACTCCGCTGTTGACCCGGTTCGATGCGCAAATGTGACAAGTGGTTACATCCTTGTTCAGCTTCTTGCTCTGACGGACTTGCAGAGGATAATCCGCGCTCCTCAATTACGGCGACCGTTGGCGCGCTCACGATGCGATTCCGCTTCCCGATCGTCATCATCGACGAGGACTTCCGCTCCGAGAACGCGAGCGGGCTCGGCATCCGCGCGCTCGCCAAGGCGATCGAAGCCGAGGGCGTCGAGGCGCTTGGCGTCACGAGCTTCGGCGATGTCGCGAGCTTTGCGCAGCAGCAAAGCCGCGCCTCGGCGTTCATCCTGTCGGTCGACGACGAGGAACTGGCCGAGGGCAATGGTGATCAGGAGACGATCGCCAAGCTGACGGCGTTCGTACGCGAGATCCGGCGCCGCAACGCCGACATCCCGATCTTCCTCTACGGCGAAACCCGCACTACGCAGCATCTGCCGAACGAGGTGTTGCGGGAGCTCAGTGGCTTCATCCACATGTTCGAGGACACGCCGGAGTTTGTCGCCCGCTACATCATCCGCGAGTCACGCGCCTACCTCGACACCCTGGCGCCGCCGTTTTTCCGCGCGCTGGTTCACTACGCCCAGGACGGCTCCTACTCGTGGCACTGCCCGGGTCACTCCGGTGGCGTGGCCTTCCTCAAGAGCCCGGTCGGGCAGATGTTCCATCAGTTCTTCGGCGAGAACATGCTGCGCGCCGACGTCTGCAATTCGGTCGACGAACTCGGCCAGCTGCTGGATCATTCGGGCCCGGTCGCGGCGAGCGAGCGCAATGCCGCACGCATCTTCGGCGCCGACCATCTGTTTTTCGTCACCAACGGCACCTCGACTTCGAACAAGATCGTCTGGCACTACATGGTGGCGCCCGGCGATGTCGTCATCGTGGACCGCAACTGCCACAAGTCGGTCCTGCACGCGATCACGATGACCGGCGCGATCCCGGTGTTCCTGACGCCGACGCGCAATCATCACGGCATCATCGGCCCCATTCCGCTGGCGGAGTTTCGTCCCGAGTCGATCGAGCGAAAGATCGCACGCCATCCACTGCTGAAGGGATCCTGGCAGAAGAAGGGCAAGCCGCGTGTGCTGACGCTGACGCAAAGCACCTATGACGGCATCGTCTACAACGTCGAGACGATCAAGCAGCTGCTCGATGGCAAGGTCGACACTCTGCACTTCGACGAAGCCTGGCTGCCGCATGCGGCCTTCCACGCGTTTTACCGCGACATGCATGCCATCGGCGGCGCGACGACGGGTGGAGCTGAGCAGGCGCGGCCGCGCACCCGCTCGTCGATGATCTTTTCGACGCAGTCGACACACAAGTTGCTGGCGGGTCTGTCGCAGGCCTCGCAGATCCTGATCCAGGACGCCGAAACCGAGAAGCTCGACCGCTTTTCGTTCAACGAGGCGTTCCTGATGCATACCTCAACCTCGCCGCAGTACGCGATCATCGCCTCCTGCGATGTCGCGGCCGCGATGATGGAACCGCCGGGCGGCAATGCCCTGGTCGAGGAATCGATCGCGGAGGCGCTCGACTTCCGGCGCGCGATGCGCAAGGTGGACGAGGAATACGGCCCGGACGAAAACGACGGCTGGTGGTTCAAGATCTGGGGTCCGGACCAGCTGGCAGCCAACGGCATCGGCAAGCGCGAAGACTGGATGCTGAAGGCCGGCGATCACTGGCACGGCTTCGGCGATATCGCGCCGGGCTTCAATATGCTCGACCCGATCAAGGCGACCGTGATCAATCCGGGGCTCGACGTCGATGGAAATTTTTCCGAACCAGGAATCCCGGCGGCGATCGTCACCAAGTACCTCGCCGAGCACGGCATCATCGTCGAGAAGACCGGGCTTTACTCGTTTTTCATCATGTTCACGATCGGCATCACCAAGGGCCGCTGGAACACGATGGTCACCGAGCTGCAACAGTTCAAGGACGACTACGACAAGAACCAGCCGCTGTGGCGCGTGATGCCGGAGTTCATCCGCCAGTTCCCCCAGTACGAGAAAATGGGCTTGCGGGAACTGTGTGACGCGGTCCATGCGACCTACCGAGCCAACGACATTGCGCGCCTGACAACCGAGATGTACCTGTCGGAGATGGAGCCGGTCATGAGTCCGACCGACGCCTACGCGCAGATGGCGCACAGCGCGATCGATCGCGTGCCGATCGACGAACTCGAGGGGCGCGTCACCTCGGTGCTGCTGACGCCGTACCCGCCTGGGATTCCATTGCTGATACCGGGGGAGAGAGTCAACCCGACGATCGTCCGCTACCTGCAGTTCGCGCGTGAACTCAATGCGCGGTATCCGGGCTTCGGTACCGACATCCACGGGCTCGTCAAGGACGAGATCGGTGGGCGCCTGCAATACTTTCTCGACTGCGTCCGGTAACGACCATCGGCCGCATTACGCGTCTGCTCATCCATTTTCACGATGAACGCTTCGGCACTGGTTGCTTTCGCGGTGGCCGGTTTTGTATTCAGTTCTATGGGTCTGCTCCTGCTGATGGTGCTGGTGCAGCCTATCTGGTGCGTGATTGATTGCGCGGTCGACAATCGACGCGGTCGCGGAAGCAAGATCGTCTGGATCATTCTGCTGATCGTGTTCTTCGGCGTGGCGAACTGGTTTTACGGCGCGTTTGCCGCGTCCGCGCGCGCCCTGCGGTGGCTGACGCGCCTCGCGTGGGTGTTCGCGATTCTTCTCGTCATTGCCTTCGCGGCCATGTATTTCAGCCAGGAGGAATTCCGTCGCGGCATTGAACTCGAGTGGCGTCAGCGACGCGGAATGACGGCAATGCAAGGGCTGGAAGATGCGCGTGC
>JAMQPK010000203.1 GCA_023717525.1 Vicinamibacterales bacterium
TTCACGCCGCAGTACACAGCGCTCGAGAAGCTGCATCGCGAGCTGTCAGGAAAAGCCTTCTCGGTTCTGGGTTTCCCCAGCAACGATTTCGGCGATCAGGAACCTGGATCCGCGCAGGAAATCGCGGAGTTCTGCAGGCGAACCTACGACGTGACCTTCCCCATGTTCGCGAAGGTCGTCACAACACCCGGGCCCGCCCAATCTGCGGTCTATGCGTTTCTCGGATCCAGCGGCCACCTGCCGTCGTGGAACTTCGCCAAGTATCTGATCGGGAAGGACGGCAGGGTGATCGCCTTCTACCCGAGTGCGGTAACGCCCGACGCCCCTGAGTTGCGGCGCGCCATCGCCGCTGCTCTAGCGGCCAAGTAGCTTAGAATCGGCGTATCACAGAGGTGCCTCCTATGCGCTGGTTCTCTTGCTGCTTGTCGGTCGGAGTCCTCGCGATTTCAGGCTCTTTAATCGGCGCCGCCGTTCCCCTTGGTGCCGGGCCGGCCGCCTGGGCAGACGACCTGTCGCCCATCCTCCCTGCCGATTGGAGCTACGA
The DNA here is from genome assembly GCA_023717525.1 of Vicinamibacterales bacterium. Classification (GTDB taxonomy): domain Bacteria; phylum Acidobacteriota; class Vicinamibacteria; order Vicinamibacterales; family JAMQPK01; genus JAMQPK01. The sequence continues at coordinate 545 of JAMQPK010000203.1, forward strand.
GCGCGCCGCGCATCTCATCGAACGCGCCGGCTTCGGCGGCACACCAGAGCAGATCGCGCGCGTTGCGGCAATGACACCGCAGCAGGCGGTCAACGAGCTCGTCGACTACCAGTCCATCCAGAACAGCAGCACCAAATCCTTCGACGAGTCGAGCATCTGGGACGCCGGAATGGATCCGTTCCCGCCGAGCCGCGCCGAGGCCGTACGCCTCGCTCGCGAGCGCGGCGAAGGACTTGGAGAGAAGGTGCTGCCGCAAGGATCGCAGCGCCGGCTCCAGCCGGTCGTGGACAAGTTCTTCTACAGTCTGGCGGCCAACGATATCGAAACGCAGCGGCTCGGTCTCTGGTGGGCCAATCGCATGCTGAGCACCCCGCGGCCGCTCGAAGAAAAGCTGACGCTGTTCTGGCACGGTCACTTCGCCACCGGCGAGAACAAAGTCCGTGACTACCGGATGATGCTGCGGCAGAACGCGATGTTCCGCGAGCACGCGTCGGGGAATCTGCGCGATCTGTTGGTGGGGATCCTGAAAGATCCGGCGATGCTCGTCTTTCTGGACAACGGCGAGAACATCCAGAAACACCCGAACGAGAACTTCGGTCGCGAGCTGCTCGAGCTGTTCACGATGGGCGTTGGCAACTACACGGAGCGCGATGTTCGCGAAGCGGCGCGCGCGTTCACGGGATGGACGAATGACGTACTGGTCTTCAAGTTCGACAAAAGCCAGCACGATTTCGCCGAGAAGACATTCCTCGGCCGGACCGGAGCCCTTAACGGCGACGACGTCATCGATACCATCCTGAAGCAACCGGTTACGGGCGAGTTCGTCGCCGGGAAGCTGTATAAATATTTCGTTCGTGAAGAAATTGCCGGCTCCGTCCAACGCGAACTTGGGCGCACGTTCCGCGAGAGCGGCTACGAGATGAAGCCGCTGTTGAAAAGAATCTTTCTCTCGAAGGATTTCTACAGCCCGCCGTCGTACGCGACGCAAATCAAGAGTCCCGTGCACCTGGTCGTTTCCACCTACAAAAAAATGGGTCTGCGCGAAGTGCCGACGATCCCGGACTTTGGCCGGATGACGTCCGGCCTGGGTCAATCGCTGTTCAATCCGCCGAACGTGGCGGGCTGGGCCGGCGGCCGGACGTGGATCACGCCCTCGACGCTTCTGCAGCGCGGCAATCTCTTCCGCGACGTGCTCTTCCCCGATGTGAAGGGATTCCGCCCGCCGGATCGCGCCCTGTCTGCCACGGATGCGCGGGTTGGGCAGCGGATGGCGCAGGGTATGAACATCACGCAGGCCACGGCGGAAGGCGATGCCGAATCGAACATGATGGTCGACCGCGACGAGGACTACAACACGCGCTACGCCGGCTACGCGGGGGCGATGCTTGCGTTCAAGCGAACGAAGCTCATTCCGCGCGCGCAGGCCGCAATCGATCTAGAGGCGATGGTCAAAGCGGCACGCGCAACCACGCCCGATCAGATCGTGGACCATTTCATCCATCGGTTCCTTCGTGTTCCGCTTGCCGAAAAGGATCGGGGCGTTCTGGTGGAATTCCTGCGTGGCAAGCCGACAACTGAAGAGTCGCTCCGCGAGCTGTTGTATCTCGTGTTGAGCCTGCCGGAGTATCAGCTCGGATAAGCGAAGGGGTGTGACATGACGCGGTGCTTCTGTTCCCGTCGCGACTTTCTCATCAAGGGCCTGTATGGCGTGGGCGTGGGGGCCGGCCTCCCGTTCATCCTGAACCGCACATCGGCGGCCCTGGCCGCGCAGGCTCTCGAGGGGACGAGTGTTGAAAAGCATCCCGAGCGGATCCTCGTCGTGGTGGAGTTGTCTGGTGGTAATGACGGGCTGAACACTGTCGTGCCATTCGGCGACGCCGCGTACTACCGCGCGCGGCCGAACCTCGGGATTCCGGCGCAGCAGGCGATCCACATCGCCGATGGGTTCGGATTTCATCCGTCAATGATCGGGTTCGAGCGTCTCTACAAGGACGGCCTGCTGGCTGTCGTGCATGGCTGCGGCTACGACCACCCGAGCCTGTCGCATTTTTCTTCGATGGGCTTCTGGCACACCGGCGTACCGAATGGCGGCGACGCCAGAGGCTGGCTGGGGCGGCTTGCAGACGAGGGCTACGATGCAGCCACTCGTAATCTGATCGTCAACGTGGGCAACTCGCAGTCGATGGCGGTCCGCGCCACGCGCCACTCGCCGCTCGTGTTCGACGACCCATCCCGCTTCCGCCGTGATGGGACAGACGAGGAGAAGCACGCCCTCGTCGCGCTCAGCCAGTCGCGCACGACCACGAATTCGACGCTCGAGTTTCTCGCCTCGACCGCACAGAACGCGACCGAGAGCTCGGACTTCGTTCGCCGGACCTCTGCGGAGTATCGAACGCCGGTGGACTATGGAGTCGGCGGCGGACTGGGCGGGAACCTGCAGCGAGTCGCGGCGCTCATTGCCTCCGAGACGCCTACGCGCCTCTACTACGTCACCTATGCGGGGAATTCGTTCGACACCCACGTGCAGCAGGCGGATCTGCACACCCGGCTGCTCATGTACACGGCCGACGCGGTGCGCGGGTTCATGGAAGACATGAACCGCATCGGACGAGCGAACGACGTCGCCCTGATGATGTTCACCGAGTTCGGAAGACGAGTCGAAGAGAACGGAAGCCTCGGAACGGATCATGGCACCGCCACCCCGATGTTCATCGTCGGCAAAGGCGTGAAGGGCGGCTTGTACGGCCAGCATCCGAGCCTCACCGACCTCGATGACGGCAATCTGAAGATGACGACCGATTTCAGGCGCGTCTACGCGACGGTCATCAAGGAATGGCTCGGCTACGATCACGCCGAGCTCATTCTCAAGGGCCAGTTTGCGCCCCTGGGCGCGTTCGCGTGA
>JAMQPK010000007.1 GCA_023717525.1 Vicinamibacterales bacterium
TCGTCCCTTTCCTCTTCCCTCTTCCCTATCAGCGTCAGAGGGTGCTTGTATGGCGGAGAGAGTGGGATTCGAACCCACGGTAGAGTTTCCCCTACACACGCTTTCCAAGCGTGCTCCTTCAACCACTCGGACATCTCTCCGTTTGAGTGGAATCAACAGCTTACCGGAAGGCGGCGTGCCCTGCAAAAGCAAACTGTGACGTGACTGTGACGTAAGGTCGTCGCTGACCTGCTCGCCGCCGGTGCCGGCTCGCGCTGACATGACGAAGAACGGAGCCCTACTAACCGATCCGATCGGGCGCCATTCTCCAGTAACAGCTGGTCCGAAGAAATCCGGCAGGTCATCGGTATCCGGATCGAATTCCTGACTCATACGCGATACTCCGGCACCTTGTGGTCTTCAGCCGTCAGCAGCTTCATGAGATTCGGGTGGATGAACAGCTTCTCGCGCCCGGCCTTCACCTCTCGCAGCACGCCAATGCCGCACAGGTCCTTCAAGTACACCGACGCGGTCTGCCGCTTGGCGATGCTCGCATCGACGACATTGCCGATGCGGCTATAGGGCTGCTCGAACACCAGCTCCACGAGCTCCCGGCTGTAAAGCGAAGGGGCATGCTCGCGCACATGCGCGGTCGCCCGACGGAGCAACTCTCGAATCGCCTTGATCTTCTTCGTCGTCCAGACGGCGGTGTCGTGCACGGCGTCGAGCATGTAAAGCACCCAGGGCTCCCATGCGTCGTCACTCGTGACAGCGTTGAGCAGGCGATAGTACTCGGTGCGCCGACGGATGATTGCGCGACTGAGATAGAGGACGGGCTGATCGAGAAGGCCCTGTTCCACCAGGAACAGCAGATTGAGAATACGCCCGGTACGGCCGTTGCCGTCCGTGAACGGATGGATCGCTTCGAACTGATAGTGGCCGACGGCCATTCGAATCAGCGGATCGAGATCTCTGGCGTCGTGAAGGAAGCGCTCCCAGTTCGCCAGCAAGCCGCGGAGCCGGTCTTCTCCCTCGGGTGGCGTGTAGACCACTTTGCCTGTGGTCTGATTTTTCAATGCCGAGCCAGGCACTTTCCGAATGTCGATCGCAATCCCTCGCAGCGTCCGGCAGATCTCGACGGCCGTCCCTGTCGTCACGGGCTTCTTTGCCAGCTCCCGCAATCCCTGCATCAGGGCGGACTGATAACGCAGCGCTTCCTTGGTCGCCGGATCGGCCTGCTCGCTCTCATCGTGCTGGGCAAACCGGAACAGTCGATCTGCGGTGGTGACGATGTTCTCGATCTCCGAGCTGGCGCGCGCTTCAAGGACAGGGAGTGTGTTGATGAGAATCGACTGATTCGGAATGAGCTCCCCTGCCTGTTTCAGCTCCGCCAGGGCGGCTCGCGCCCCGACTAGCGCCTTCAGGACGAGCTTCGTCTCCAGCTCAGCCTTCGGGGGCAGCTGCGGGAGCGCGTTGTAGGGCGTTTCGGCCGAAAACCGGGCTCTGGACGACATGTCGACAGTATCGACATGTTAGCTTAATATGTCGATGATTGGCGATTCTATCGACATATCGCTGGAACGTGTCGATGTCGTTTTCTGATTACTTACGGTCTGTGCCAAGCGCGCACGATCTCGGTCGGGAGAATTGGATTGAGCGACGACCTATTTCCTCACCGAAATTCCGCTGATGTTGTGCGCCATCGTTGTTTACCGCCGGTGGCAGCAAGTCCCCTGAGGTCGGCGTCACGCGAGTCTGCTCCTCTCCCGGAGTTGTGGACGGGCTCATCATCAGGCGAGAATCGGTGAGACGAGAGGATCGAATGAAGCACTCATCAGTCGGTCTGGGGACCGCCGCAATCAGCGCCGCCCTCCTTGTCATGCTCGGAACACGGGGTGTCTCTCAGCAACTGCCGAAGGGAGTCACGCCTGAAGACCTTGCGACCAACAACAAGCTGTTCCTTGAACTGGCGATAAAGGGCTTGAAATGGGAGGAGCCGGCCGAGCCTGTCAGAATCGCTGGCCCGATATATTTCGTCGGGACCTGGGGACTTGGCTCCTTCTTGTTCACGACCTCCGAGGGGCACATCCTGATGAACACGGGCATGCCCTCCTCGGGACCGATGATCGTCGCCTCGATCCGCAAACTCGGGTTGAAGCCCGAAGACATCAAGCTGATGATCAACGGCCACGCCCACATCGATCACGCTGGTGCCCTCAGCTTCTTCAAATCGCAGTTCGGCGCGCAGCTGGCGGTGATGAAAGACGATGTGGCGGCGATGGAGAGCGGCGACCGCGACGACTTCAAGTATGCGAACGATTTCGTCTACCCGGGACTGAAGGTCGATCGCATCCTGCGTGACGGCGACACGATCAAAATGGGCGAAGTGCTACTGACGGCCTATCACACGCCTGGTCACACTCGTGGAGCCACCACTTGGGTTGCGAACGTCATCGTCGATGGCAAGCCATATGTCGTGGCGTTCCCGGACGGCGCCGGATTCAATCCCGGGTATCGCCTTGTGAGAAACCCCATTTACCCTGGTATCGCCGAAGACTATCGCCGCACGCATCACCTCCTCGAAATGCTGAAACCCGACATCTGGCTGGCCCAGCACAACGAGTACTACGACCTCGAAGGCAAACGAGAGCGGGCCAAGACTGAGGGTTTGAAGGCGTGGATCGACCCGGAGGGCTATCGCCGTTTCATCGCGGAGAAGAAGCGCGCGTTCGAGGATCAAGTCGACCTCGAGCTGGGCGCGAAGAAGTCAGCCGCGCAGTCCGCGGCCCAACCAAAGTGAAAGAGGGAATCGTGTAGATCGTCGATGTCCGTATTCGCCCCGTACCACCCCAGCAGCGCGCCGGACTCATCGCGAATCGGCACCATGCGGATCAAATGCCGCCTGTGCTCCGTCGGCTTCCCGGCTCCTATGTCCCCCGCGAACTCACCACCTACTTGAGAATCGCGCGAACGTCCTTGATCAAGACGAACAGGTGGTACGGGTCGGTCGGAGCCGGCACAAACCCAAACCGCTCGTAAAAAGCTCGCGCGTCGTCATCTTTGGCGTGCACAGCCATCGCTCGTATGCCGGCAATGTCAGCCGCCTGGAGCGTTCGCTGCATGGCGTCTTTGAGCAGCCCCGAACCGAGCCCCTTGCCCTGCCAGCTCGTGGCGACGGCCAGACGCGCGACCAGCATCAACGGAATCGGATGCTTGGCGAGTCCTTTTCCGAGGCGTTGTGGCGCGTCGTCGTACTCGGCCTGAGCCACGACAAGCGTGTAGAACCCGGCGACCTCGTCGCCCATCAGCGCCACGTATGTTTGTGACGCTTC
>JAMQPK010000009.1 GCA_023717525.1 Vicinamibacterales bacterium
TTGGGCCCTCCGGCAGCCGGGTCTGTCGTGGGGTGCTGGATGGCATTCTTGGTGTAGACCCGTCGCTCTTCGCGCGCGAACACATACATGAGCTTCGTCAGCGGGCTGTAGCTGTGCGCCATCCAGTTCGCCCCACCGTCGATACCCGGCCACACCTTGTCGTTCCCCTCCGGCGTCGGATCGTTGCCCGGTACGACTTTCGGCCGCCCGTTGTTCTCGTAGTCGAAGCCGTCGTTCCACGTCTGCTTGACGTATGCCTTTGCCGACAGGAACTTTCCGTTCGTGCGGTCGATCAGATAGAAGAAGCCGTTGCGATTCGGCCAGGCGAGCGTCTTCCGCATCTGGCCCAGGAACATGGTGTCGACCAGTACCGGAGTCTGCGTCGCATCCCAGTCGTGGAGGTCGTGCGGTGTGAACTGATAGTGCCACTTCAGTTTTCCCGTGTCGGGATCGAGCGCCAGCACAGAGCAGGAGTACAGATTGTCGCCGGCGCGCATGTCGTCGTTGTAGTCCGGCCAGGGATTGCTCGTCCCCCAGAACAACGTGTTCGTCTCCGGGTCGTAGGCGCCGGTATTCCACGTCGATGCGCCTCCGGTCTTCCATGAGTCGCCCGCCCATGTGCCGAAGTTCGGTTCTCCAGGTTGCGGAATCGTGTTGAAGCGCCACGCCCGCTGGCCCGTCTTGGCGTCGTAGGCATCGAGGAATCCGCTGACGCCGCGCTCGCCGCCGGCCATCCCCACAATCACTTTGTCTTTCACGACGAGGGGCGCGCCGGTCGCTGCGTATCCACCGGCCGCCGTGTGATCGCCCATCTCGGTTTTCCAGAGCTCGCGTCCCGACTTCGCGTCGACCGCGACGACGTGCATATCGAGCGTGTTCATGAAGAGCGTGGTGCCGAGAACCGCGAGTCCGCGGTTGTTCTTCCCGCAACAGTTGTACGTCTGCAGCGGGTTCTTGTACTCGTACATCCACAACTGCCGGCCGGTCGAGGCGTCGAGCGCGTAAATCGCGTTTTCCGGCCGGGTCAGATACATGATCCCGTCCATCACGAGCGGCGTCGTCTCGAACTTCTCGATGTGCCGCCCCTGAAAGATCCACTTCACGCGGAGGTTCTTCACGTTCTGTGCGGTAATCTGCGTCAACTTGCTGAAGCGCCAGCCGTTGTAAGTGGCGTTGTACATGAGCCAGTTGCCAGGCTCCTGGTCCGCCTTCAGCAGCCTCTCGTAGGTCACAGGCTGACCCTGGCCGCTCAAAGTCAATGAGGCCGCGACGATCAGAAATGCCGCAACCACCCACGCTCCGGCTCGTTTCGATTTCATTGCGCCCCCTGTAATGAGTGCAAGTACGCGACGACGTCTTCGAGGTTCTTCTGATTCATCGACGCATAAGCCGGCATCAGCGACGGCTTGTCGTAGCGCACTTCCTGAACGTTCTCCATCATGAACGAGCGGAAGTTGTCGCGGGTGTCTCGCAGTTGAATCGAGAGATCATCTCGATTCAGACGAATGCCTGTGACGGTTTGCCCCGACTTCAACACGACCTGTACTGCGCGATACGTGACGACGATGTTGGCTTCAGGCGCGACGACCGACTCGGTGAGAAACTTCAGACCGCGGCGACGGCCGATGTCGGTCAGGTCGGGGCCCAGGCCACCGCCGTCTTCCCCGATCCGATGACACGACACGCAACCGGATTTCTGATACACAAGCCGGCCGGCCGCCGGATCGCCAGGCGCCTTTTCCAGCAGGCCGCGCGAGCCGATGCGTTTGACGAACCCGACCATCTTCCACACTTCATCGTCGCTCACTCGCACCGGAGCCATTTCGGTTCCCGCAATACCGTTCCGGATCGACGCGTACAACTCGGGATCGCGCCCGCCATGGCGATAAATGCCTGCCGTCAAATCTGCGCCTCGGCCCCCTTCGCCGGACGCTCCATGGCAGTACGTGCAGTGCGTTTGAAAGAGCGCCCCGCCTGCCCGCACATCGTCTTCCGAAGCGAATGGATTCGTATCTGGAATCGCCGGCGCGGTGACTACGCCAGCCAGCGCCGGATTCTGCGGCGCTTGCGCCGACAGCGCGACTGTGAGAAGTGCAACGCAGCACCAGAGCCAAAGAACCTGACGCATCTGAGCTCCCCCCCTTGCCGGTTGTTGAAGGGTCGCAGTATCGCACAATACTGAACGACTGTGTCCTAGCGCCTGCCGATCTTTCGTTCGTATTCCTGCTCGAGAACGTCTGCAGTGTGAAGATCGAAGTGCGAAGCTGTGCGCTGGAACTTTCCCCTGAACTCACTATGGCATCTGTAACAAACTGTTACATCACCAAGACGGCCATAGACGACCAGATCGACGACGACAGCAAACGCGAGGATGCTGTACGCGATCAGATCCTCTCCGAACCAGTAGAACACCGCGCTGATCAGCCCGCCGATAATGACGACCGTCAGTCCAATCGTCGGATCGAAATCCTTCCGGATGTAGTGATCGCCGCCAGAGCACACCGGGCATGTGTCAACGCGCGTATCTTCCCGCAGCGCTTGACTGAACGTCAGCGGCAGCAAATGGCCACACCCTCCGCACTTGATCGACTCCGGCGCCTCGGCCGCGCTCACGAGAAGTCCGGCGTCGCACTTCGGACAATGAGCTACGACGTTCATCACAGCGGGACGTTGGTTGACAGCAGGAGGTACTTCGCGAGGACTTCGCCGACGACGATGGTGAAGAAATCGACGTAGAGGATGCCTGTCGCCGATTGCGTGGACTGGATTTTCGCTGTCTCCCAGGTGAGGTACGCGAGAATCCCCGGCACGAGACCGAAGAGAACCCGCTGCCAGAAAAAGATCCCCGCGACAGAGAAAATATAGCGCTGGAAGTTCGGGCCCATGCCCGGTTGCCACGTCACGATGGCGATGACGATCGCCGCAAGGACGACGACGCCGCGAAGCAGCAGCGAAACGATGTGCAGCTTCACGATCGATTGCAGATGCGCCACGTCGAGCGACGGCACCACCAGATACCAGTGGCCGAGCACCATCGCGCCGCAGGCTCCCCCGAGCAAAAGGACCGACGTCAGGAAGCTGGCGACCGTCAGCAGCGGCATCAATCCTTGAGCGTTCGCCGAAATTTCAAGTGCCTGCAGGGTGACGGCTGCCAATCCGCAGATGATGGTGGTCCACAACAGCGCCGGTCGAATGCCGGCGAGCATGCGCCCGATGGTCGCCCAGTAAATCGCCAGCGCACCCTCTGCGACGAGGAGCAGCGCCGTGGAAGCGCGATGCAACGTGCTGGGTTCCGGAACGTCCGGCCGCAAGGCAAATCCAATGGCGATCAGCAGAGCGGCAGTGCCTGCATTGAAGCGGAAGAACTTCACACCGGCTTCGCGCCCGACCCACGCGAGCACGAGTGCGATGCCGACGCCCAGGTGGGTGAGAAATAAGAAGAGGATGGAGGACAGGGACATATGTGGGAAAGCGTGGGAAAACGTTGGAGAACGTGGGACAACGGAGGGAGGCGCGGAGGATGTGGGCCACACCATCCCACGTTCTCCCACGTTTCCCCGCGTTGTCCTACGCTTCCTACTGCAGCTACTTGCCCAACCGTGCGCTCACGGCCGACCAGTTCACCGTATTCCACCAGGCCGCGAGATAGTCCGGCCGGCGATTCTGATACTTCAGGTAATAGGCGTGTTCCCACACATCGACGCCGAGCACGACCTTCTTGCCTTCCATGATCGGCTGATCCTGGTTCGCCGTGCTCTCGATACTGAGCTTGCCGCCGTTGTCGATGAGCCACGCCCAGCCGCTGCCGAAGCGCGTCACGCCGGCCTTGTTCATCTGCTCCTTCAAGGCGTCAAAGCTGCCGAAGGTCGACTTGATCGCGTCACCCAGCGCGCCGGTCGGGGCACCACCCGCGTTCGGCCCCATCCATTGCCAGAAGAGCGAGTGATTCATGTGGCCGCCGCCGTTGTTGCGAACGGCGCCGCGGATGTCTTCAGGAATCTTATTGATGTCGCGGAGCAGATCTTCAACGCTCTTGGACTGCAGCTCGGGGTATTTCTCGAGCGCGGCGTTCAGGTTCGTGACGTAGGCGTTGTGGTGTTTGCCATGGTGAATCTCCATGGTCCTGGCATCGATATGCGGCTCGAGCGCATCGAACGCATACGGCAAGGCTGGAAGTGAATGGGCCACGATGTCCTCCTCTGGGTTTTTCTAGCGAACTGACAGCATCCGATCGAGCGCGATTTTCGTCCAGTATTTCTGCTCGTCGGGAACGATGATCTGGTTGTGCACCGCGCCGTCCAGCAGGCCTTCGAGAATCCAAAGCAGGTGATTAGGCGACACGCGGAACATCGTCGAGCACAGACACCCGAACTCGTCGAGTGACAGAACCGTTTTCTCGCTCTTCACGCTTTGGGCTAGCCGATTCACGAGATGCACTTCGGTGCCCACCGCCCACACCGATCCAGCAGGGCTCTCGGTCACCTCGCGAATGATGTACTCGGTCGATCCGCTATCGTCGGCCGCCTGCACGACTTCCCACGGCACTTCGGGATGAACGATCACACGCACATCCGGATGCTGCTTGCGGATCCGCGCGATCTGCGCCACGGTGAAGCGCTCGTGAACCGAGCAATGTCCCTTCCACAAGATCAGTCGCGCATCGCGCACCTGCTCGACGCTGAGATCTCCGCCCATCTCGTGCGGATCCCAGACGGCCATCTTGTCGAGCGGCACACCCATCTTGAAGGCCGTGTTCCGGCCCAGGTGCTGATCGGGCAGGAAGAGGATGCGCTCACCGCGCTCCCACGCCCAGCGCAGCGTCGCGGCGCAGTTGGACGACGTGGCGATGATGCCGCCGTGTTCGCCCACAAATGCTTTGATGGCCGCGGATGAATTGATGTAGGTGACCGGGATGATGGGGGATCGTCGGTCGTCGATCGTCGATCGTCCATCGTCGATCGTCTGCATGAATGTCGCGAGCTCGTGCCAGCAGGTCTCGAGGTCGTCGATCACCGCCATGTCGGCCATCGAGCAGCCGGCGGCAAGGTCGGGCAGAATCACTCTCTGGTGCGGCGCCGACAGGACGTCGGCGCTCTCGGCCATGAAGTGCACACCGCAGAACACGATGAATTCGGCTTCCGGATGCCGAGCCACTTCGCCCGACAGGCGGAACGAATCGCCGGTGTAGTCCGCGAACTTGATCACCTCGTCGCGCTGGTAATGGTGACCGAGAATGATCAGCCGGCTGCCAAGCGCTGCCTTGGCCGCGCCGATGCGGCAATCGAGCTCCTCGTCCTGGAGGCCGAGATATCGCTCCGGGAGCGGCTGTCGCTCGGAAATGTGCGACTTCTCGTAGTCGGTGAGGACCGGCAGCATCATTGTGAAAAGTTTCTCAAGCCCAGCTTCCTATCATAGCGCACTCACCTATCACCCACTCACCTATCACCCAATCTCCAATGGCTTCTCCGCCGGCTTCCGGACAACGTTGTAAAACGTGTCGCGTTCCACCGGCGTGCGGCCGGCCGCACGGATCATCCGCTCGATATCGCCGGTCGACAGCGCCTCCGGCGTGCGCGATCCAGCCATGTGATAAATCTTCTCTTCCTGCACGGTTCCATCGAGGTCGTCGACACCGAACCACAGCGCCGTTTGCGCCATCTCGACGCCTGTCGCAATCCAGAAGGCTTTCACGTGAGGAATGTTGTCGAGCATCAGCCGAGACACGGCGTGCACGCGCAGCGTGTCCGATCCACTGGGCGCGGGAAGCTTGCGCATCTGGTTGTTGTCGGGATGAAACGCCAACGGGATGAATGCCTGGAAGCCGCCGGTTTCGTCCTGCAGCGCCCGGGCGCGCAACATGTGATCGACGCGCTCTTCGTTCGTCTCGATGTGTCCATAGAGCATCGTGACGTTCGACTTCATGCCGAGGCGATGCGCGATGCGGTGAATCGACAACCAGCGGTCGGCATCGGCTTTGTCATGACAGATCTTCTTCCGGACGCGCTCGGCAAAGACCTCGGCTCCGCCGCCGGGGAGCGAGGCCAGGCCCGCGGCCATCAGATCGCACAGCACTCGCTCGTCGGTCATGCCGTAGAGGTCGGCGAAAAACGCGATCTCGACCGCCGTAAAGCACTTCAGATGAATTTCCGGACGGATGCGCTTGAAGCCCCGCAGCATCTCGAGGTAATAGTCGAACGGTAAATCCGGATGCAGGCCGTTGACGACGTGTACTTCCGTGAGAGGCTGATCGTGCCGCACGCGCAGCTTCTCCCAGGCGTCCTCGAGCGCCATCGTATAGGAGCCTGCGTCGCCGGGTCTGAGGCGCGCAAACGAGCAGAACAGGCAGCTCGCGACGCAGACGTTCGTCGCTTCAATACGGATGTTGAAGTTGTAGTAAGTGAGATCGCCGTGGCGCCGTTCGCGCTCGCGATTGGCCAGGGCGGCAACCTCGAGCAGATCAGGGTGCTCGAACAGCTGCACCCCGTCCTCGAGGGAGAGGCGCTGTCCGCGATCGAGTTTGCCGGCAACCACAGCGAGCGACATGACCTCCGATCGTATCAAATCCGACGCGTGGTATACTCCGCGGCCTTAACCGACGTTTCCCCGGTGACCACGCGAAGTGGGTGCGAATCCCACACGGTCACGCCACTGTAAGCGGGGAGCGGCTGGTCCAGTGAAAACCGCACACGTCACTGCGGCCCGCGGGCTGTGGGAAGGCGCGACCAGCTGCCGCGATCCGCAAGTCAGGACACCTGGGCACTGGGACGTCCCTTGTTTTCCGGCGCGATAGACGCCGGGGAGGGCCCATGCTCCGATGCCTGCGTTTCTCAATTGTCCTTCTAGCACTGTTCTACGCGTCCCACAGCATCTCGTTCGCGCAAACCCCTGAAGTTCTCGGAACGGTCTCCGACCCAACAGGCCTTCCGATCGAAGGCGCCATGGTGCGCCTCCTGGAGAAGAGACTGGAACGCGGCCGCGCCCGGACGGATGCGAGCGGGAAATTCACGATCCCGGCCTCCTGCGATCACTGCAGCGTCGAGATCTCGCGAACGGGTTTCGTGACAGCGATCGTGGCCGTCGCCATCGGACAACCAGTCGACGCAAAACTTGCGCTCGGCGGGGTCGAGGAATCGGTCGTCGTCACCGCCACCGGACTCGAAACGCCCGAGACGCGAGTCGGCGCGTCGGTCACGGTTCTCGGCCGGGAGACGATAGAACAACGCCACGCGATCAGCACAATCGATCTGTTGCGCACCGTGCCGGGCGTCATCGCCGTCCGCACGGGCGGCGTCGGTGGTCTGACAAGCCTCTTCGTTCGCGGAGGCGAGTCGACGTACAACAAGGTGCTGCTCGACGGCGTGCCGCTGAACGAGCCCGGTGGCTCATTCAATTTCGCGTCGATCTCGCCGGAGAACATCGAGCGCATCGAAGTGCTGCGCGGCGCCCATTCGGCGCTCTTCGGGTCGGATGCGATGGCGAGCGTCATTCAGCTCTTCACGACGCGGCCCGACAGCAGCCGCCCACAGATCAATTTCATTGCCGATGCCGGCAACTACAACACGGCGCACGTCGCCGGCGGCGTCGGCGCTCGCACACACGCGGTTGAGTACTCGCTCTTCGGATCGCGGCTGCGGACCGACAACCGCGAGCCGAACAACGAGAACCGGACGACGACTGTCTCCGGGCGACTCGCTGGACGTCTCTCCTCGGGCGCCGATCTGCGATTGGTCGGACGCGGGGAATTCGGCAAGACCGGCGTGCCAGGAACGACGGCCTTCGGCAGGCCCGACATGGACGCGTTCTTCAAGCACAGCGACGGCGATGTGCTCGGTGGCTGGAATCAGACGCTCGGTGCTCGTGTACTTCAGCAAGCCAGCTACGCCTACGTCGTGTCGCATCAGCGCTCGACGAATCTTCATGCCGATCCGCCATACACGCCCGCATTTGGGGACCTCGTCGGCGTTTACGGTCCCTTGTCGGACTTCCTCTACGACTCTGGCACGGATCTCCAGCGTCATCGCGTCGACTATCGCGCAGATGCTTCGATCGGACCCAACCAGACGTTGACGGCCGCTTTCGCGTACGACGGCGAACGCGGCGTGCTCACGGACTATCGATCGACGGCGGAGCCGCAACGGCCGAAGCGGAACAACACAGGCACGACCGTGCAGTACGAAGGCATCGCAGGGCCCCTTTCGATCATTGGTGGCTTGCGCTTTGAACACAACGGCAG
>JAMQPK010000013.1 GCA_023717525.1 Vicinamibacterales bacterium
GTCAGATCCATGAGCGCCCGAATCGCGTGCCGCGCGCGATCCATGCTTCGTGCCTCGAGGATCTGCGCGAAGGCGAAAAGGAACGTCACCGTGGCGCCCTCGGCCCATTCACCAATCGCCATGGCACCCACCTCGGCGACCATCATCAACACGTTGATGTCGAGCGACATCACCCGTGTGGCCGCCCACGCGCGTCGAGCGGTGTACGTGCCGCCATTCAGAATGGCGACGGCGAACGCCGCGCGGCTTGCGAAGACGTCACCGAGGAACCACTGAAGAAGAAAGCCCGCCGCGAGCGCCGCGCCGGACACGATGACCAGCGTCTGCCGAACCTTGGCCGCCAAGCTTGCCCCGACAGGCTGCTCGTGCTCGAGCCAGGCGCGCATGCCCGTCTGCGCCACGGCTTCGACGATCGTGTCCGTAGTGAGCTTTGCCGCGTCGTAGCGCACGCGCAGCCGCTGCCCGACGACGTCGGCCGCCAGGTCCTCGAGACCCGGCAAACCCGTCAGTCGCCGCTCGAGGATCGTGACCTCCTCGCGGCAATCCATGCCGTCGATCCTGAAGACCGACTCCGCATGAATCTCGCACACAGCGCACTCCTGCACACGTGACATTTCGCCTTTCTTCCCTCTCCCCTCTTCCCGCTTCCCTTACTGGGCAATCCGCGTCAGTTCTTGCCTCAGCCTGTCGTAGTCGGGCTCGTTGCGGGCATCCTCGAGAACCTCGCGGTACCGTACAACACCTGCTCTATCTATGACGACGATCGCGCGCCTGGCGATATTTTTCAGTCCGATCATGTCCGGATTGACCACGCCATAGGCTTGAATCGCCTCCTTGTTGTAGTCACTGAGGAGCGCGAACCCCAGGTGCTGCTGGTCGCCCCATGCCTTCAGGGTGAAGAACGTATCGGTGCTGATGCCGAATACCCTGGCACCGAGCCCATTGAGCTGGCTCATCGAATCGCGCAGCGTGCACATCTCCTTCGTGCATGTGCCGCTGAACGCGCCCGGGAAAAACGCGAGCACGATGCTGCCTTTGCCGATGTGATCGCTCAGCCGCACCTGCTCGCGATCGCCGTTGACCAGAGTGAAATCCGGGGCCTTGCTGCCAACCTCCGCTGCCATTTGCCCTCCGTGTCTGCCGTTTACCGTTCACCGTTGATGGTTGGAACCAGTTCCAGGGTCGATACCGTTGCGGTGTCCACCGCGCCTCGCGTAAACGGCAGCGGGTGGTAGTCGCTCTGCCGCCACAGCGCGTTCTGGTCGAAATAGTGCGGGCTGAGCGGATGCCCCGATTGGCCGGCGGTGTTTACACCCAGCGAGCGATCCCAGGCGCCCACATCAAGTATCTGCCGATATGAAGCCGCTTCGGAAGTTTGATACGGGCGCCAAAGATTCGTCGCGGCCTTGTTCACGGTCATGTTGTCGCCGGCAACTGGCACCGGGCCGCGGCTGAAGAACCAGCTCAGCAGACGGCCGCCTCCAGACAACGCGTGCGAAAACGTAACCGCATGCATCACGTCCCATCGCCATGCCGACGGATCGCCGAACCTGTCGTTCAGCTGCGCTCGTGCCTCCTCTGCCGCGGCGCGGGCGATATCGTCGCGGGTTTCCCTGACGCCTGGAGTCGACCGATCGTCAAACCACGGCGACGCCGGGTTGTCGATGATCGAGCGCAGGCCGGCGAACCGCTCGTTTCCCGCGTAACGATAAAAGCGGCCGTAAAGGACGTCGCTCATGTCATCGCGGAAGGTGCGGCGCCACATTGCCT
>JAMQPK010000033.1 GCA_023717525.1 Vicinamibacterales bacterium
CCTTTTTTCGAAAAACGTAAAAAGGCACCCGACCCCTTTTCAGAAGCGCATCTGAAACGCAAGGCGCGTCAGCCGTCCCTGGAGAATCGTCGTCACGTCGCCGAGCGCATTGCCGACGGTGTCCTGCCTCGCGAAGATCGCGTTTCCGTTCAGCACGTTGAAGAAGTCGATTTGCCCGCTGAATGACTTCGTCCCGAACCGGAAGTTCTTCTTGAAGTTCAGATCCAGCTGGTTGTACCGCGGGTAGTACAGCGAGCCGGGCTCGTTCAGGATAATCGTTTCCGTGTTGGTCCTGGCGCCGCCAGGGAATACGCCCGCCGCTGGCTGATACGTGATCGTGCGCGCGAGCCCTGCATAACTCTGCAGGATCACGCCCACATCCAGCCCGACATGCGGCACAGGGTAATTCCCCGCGAGTTTGAACTCGTGCACGAAGGGAACATCGAACTGCCGCTGGTCACAGTATCGCCCGCCGGCTGAGACCGAGGCTCCAGTGTAGAGATCAGCGAGGGGCGGTCCGTTCGGATTGTCGTTGCTCGAGCAGAACACCGACAAATTGCGCTCCGTCGTCCAACTGCCGAAGAGCGTGCTCCCCGCTATCAGCCTCGCCTGGAACGACACGTCAACGCCGCTGTAGATCGACTGGTCGTGCAGGTTCTTGTCGACGAGGGCCGTGTTGAACACCGAGCGCTTCGCGGGGACAAGGTTGTAGGCCGTTAGTGGTTGAGAGGTGTCGATGGCGGCCGCGGCCTCTGGGTCGCGCGACACATCCGGCATCGGTGTGATGAACGATGTGTAGTCTCCGGTGGCGATGAGCGTGCGATCGGTTATCTGAATGTCCTGAAAGGTCCGGTGGTACCAGCCGGCCGTAATCGACACGCGCGGAAACAGCTGGTGCGATCCAGTGATCGTGATCTCCTGGTTGCCCTGGCGCTGAATGTTGGGGTCCATGTCACGGTCGCCGACGGTGAGTCCGAAGTTCGTCGTCCCGCTGGGGCCGATCTCGTTGAGCTGGGCGATATCGTCGCCGTTGGTCGGCAGCACGATGCTCGAACAGGTGGAGGTGCCTGCCACGAGATCGCAGTCGGACCAGTTCCGCGATTCGCTTTGCACGCCTGGCGCGTAGTTGTTCGCAAAGCCTCCGGTGAGTCGTTCGTAATATTTGCTCCAGCTGCCTTTCACCGCGGTGCGGCCATTGCCGAACACGTCGTACCCAAAGCTGAGCCGGGGCGCGAAGTCGTTGTTCCAGTTCGGAATGTTGCGCCGTTCGGGGAAGTAGCGCGCAGGCACAAACCGGCCGGCGGGGTTCGCGCTGGCTTCATACATCGATTGGAAGTTGTCGACGCGCAACCCGAGGTTCAGCGTCAATCGCTTGAGGTGCCACGAATCCTGGGCGTAGTAGCCGAGATCGTGGTTCACGTACACGTCGCGCGCACCCGGCGTCGAGAACACGGTTACGCTTGTCGCCCGGTTGTTCGTATAGTTCTGGACCAGATCGGCCTGCCGTTCGGTGTATACGCGCGCCCATCCGAACGAGCGATCGATCCCGACCTTCAGCATGTGCGACCCCGTGACATACGACGCCGCACCGACCGTGCGATGGCCTGTCGCAATCGTTCGCTGATCTTGTCCGTTCGACACCCACGCGCGGCAGCCAATCGCTATGGCGCAACGCGGGTTGATGTTGTTGGCCGAGTCGGTGCGGCGGGCGTTGGCCACCCACGCGGGGTTCACGGCGCCGCTCGCGAGGTAGCGTGGCAGGCTGATACCGGGCTCGTTGTCGATGGTGATGTGATTGATGGGCGATGAATAGCCGGCCTCGAGGAGCCACCGGCTCGTCAGCGTGCTCGTATACTTGATCTGACCGACGGCGTAGTGGCCCGTTCGAGGGTCACGATACGACCCGGCTCGAGGATCGGACCCGGCGCCGAAATCCTTCCCTTTGCGCTTCCACGTGCGATTGAAAAACGCCGCGAGCTTGTGTTTCTCGGCCATCTGCCATGTCAGCCGCCCGAGCGCATCGCGAATGTACTGGTCAATCGTGCTCTTCAACTGCTCGCCTTGCGGCGTCACGATGGTCTCACCGACGTTGGCGACCACTTCGTCGGTGGACGCATGGCGCGCCGTCAGAAAGAACCACAAGCGGTTCCTCGCGACCGGCCCACCCAGCGAGGCGTTGAACGTCTGGATGTGCGCGATGCCGTTGCCGCGGGTAATGTTCTGACTCCGGAGGTAGTCGTCGATGTTGCTCGCCTGCCAGCTGCCGTCGCTGCCGCCGAGAAACACCGATCCGCTGAAGACGTTGCCGCCATCCTTCGGGATGATGTTCATCCTCATCGACCCCGCCTGCACTTCGGCAGGCTGGGCGGCCGTCGTAATCGAGACCTCCTGCACGAGCGAGTCGTTCACGTACGTCCAGACGATGTTCGATTCCTGGCTCGCCGTGCTCATCCCGTCGATGGCTTCCTGTGCCTGCGCTCCGCTGACGCCGTGACCGCGCGGGTTGGTCTGCTCCATCTGGCGCGAGCCGCCGATGTCCGGCGTGACGAACCGGATGCCCGGCAGCATGTTGCTCACCGAGAAAATATGGCGCGTCGTCGGCAACGTGTCGAGCACGTCGCGGGTGACGACCTGAGTGCGAGAGGCCTGGGACACATCGACGAGGGGAGTTTGCCCGGTCACGATGACCGTTTCCTCCAGCGCGCCGACTTTCATCTCGACATTGATCGTCGCAATAAAATTGGCCGGCAGCTCGACGGCGTCGCGTACGACGCTGGCGAAGCCGGTGAGCGCGAACGTTACCTTGTAAGTGCCCGGGCGAAGGTCGACGATCGCGTAACGGCCTTGATCGTCAGTGACGGCCGTTTTGACTTTTTCGATGAGAACCGGGCTCGCGGCTTCGACCGTGACCCCGGGAAGCACCGCGCCCGATTCGTCGCGCGCCTGCCCGTTGAATTGGCTTTGCGCCAGTAGTGACGTCGGAAGAAACAGGAGACCGCCGAGCACCAGCACGACGAACGCGAGCCTGCGCTGCATAGGTACCTCCCGATAGGTTGGATGCGCCCACTATCGGCTCAACCCTCAGAGAGTGCAAGTCATTTCCCGGGCCTTGAGGTAAAGTAGCCCCACATCTTCGAGGAGGTTCTGATCATGAAGAACACGATCATCCTGGCGTGCGTCTGCGCGCTTGGCGTCGTTGCCGTCAGCGCGCAGTCGCGCGGCGCGATGCCCGTAGCGTCGACGTCGGCCGGCCCGCAAGCGACGTCATGCGGGAATCCGGCAAGTCCGGCGGCGGTGCCTGCAGGCGGGCGCGGCGCCGAGCCGATTTTTCCTGCCGGCCAGTATCCGGTTCAGCTTCCGGCCAAGTCGCTGCTTGGCGCGCCGAACGACGCTCCGAATCCGTTCATGCCAGGCTTCGATTGGGGCCAGCTGCCCGAGGGGCGCAAGTGGGGATCGACGGCAAGCGTCACAACGGCGCCCGACGGAACCATCTGGGTCACCGATCGCTGCGGCAAGTCGGGAGCGGGCGGCGAGTTGTGCAACGGCGCGAGCGCCGGGATCGATCCGATCTTCCAGTTCGATACGTCCGGCAAGATGCTGAAAAGTTTCGGCAAGGGCATGTTTACGAGCCCGCACAAGCTGACCGTCGACAAGGATGGCAATCTCTGGATGGCCGACAACGGCCAGCATCAGGTGATGAAGCTCGACCAGAACGGGAAAGTGCTGCTGACCCTCGGAAAGAAGGGTGTCGTCGGCACGGGCCACGACGAGTTCGATGCGCCGACCGAGGTCGCGATCGCGCCGAACGGCGACATCTTCGTGGCCGACGGGCATACCGGCGGTGGCCTCGCGGGCGGAAACGCGCGCATCGTGAAGTTCGACAAGGACGGGAAATTCATCAAGACGTGGGGCAGGAAGGGCATGGGGCCGGGAGAATTCGACGCGCCCCACACGCTCGCGTTCGATTCGCGCGGCCGTCTGTTTGTCGGGGATCGCCAGAACAACCGGATTCAGATATTCGATCAGGACGGGAAGTTCATTGCGCAGTGGTTCCAGTTCGGGCGTCCGAGCGGTATCTACATCGACAAGCGGACCGACATGCTCTATGTCGCCGACTCCGAATCGCGTGATGCGCGCAACAATTTCGGACGGGCCGGCCTGCCGGCGACCGGCTACTCGATGAACATCGGCGCCCGCCGCGGTATCCGCGTCGGCAGCGCACGCGACGGGGCCGTCAAGTACTTCATTCCTGATCCCTGCCCGTATCCGTATGCCGGTGGAACCAGCTTCGCCGAAGGCGTGACCGCCGACGCCGAGGGCAACGTGTACGGCGCGGACAATTTGACGGACGTCAGGAAGTTTATTCTCAAGAAATAACTGTCACACGATGTTGCGATCCACCTTAGCGTCTCTGATGGCTCTGATTCTGTGCGGTCAGTTGACGTTCGGCCAGCAGGCGCCAGTCGGCTACGACGATACACCGATGCAGCCTGACGGCAAGTGGCACGTGCATGACGGCACGCGCCCACAGCCGCCGATCGTGGCGCCCGGTGTGACCAACGAACGGCCAGAGTTGGCGCCCGCCGACGCCGTCATCCTGCTCGGGACCACGGACGATCTCAAGGCATGGCAGATGACGGACGGCGCGCCGGCAACCTGGACGTCGAAAGGTGGCGTGCTGCAGACCGGAAAGGGCATGCTTCGGACGAGACGTGAGTTCACCGACTTTCAGCTGCACGTGGAGTTTGCGACTCCGACCGAAGTAAAAGGCAACAGTCAGGAACGTGGCAACAGCGGCGTGTTTCTGCTGGGCAAGTTCGAGATTCAGGTTCTCGACAGTTACAACAACATTACCTACCCCGACGGCCAGGCGGCAGCGATGTACGGGCAGTATCCGCCGCTCGTCAACGCGTCGCGGCGTCCCGGGGAGTGGCAGACTTACGACATTGCGTTCACTGCGCCGCGATTTGGTGCGAATTCTGAATTGGAAGAACCGGCGATCGTGACAGTGTTTCACAACGGAGTGCTCGTGCAGAACGGCAACGCGTTCTGGGGACCCACGAGCCACCGCAGTGTGCTTCCATATTCAGCAGATACGGCGAAGGGGCCGATCGCCCTTCAGGATCACGGCAACCCTGTCCGCTATCGCAATATCTGGATTCGTGCGCTCGATCGCTAGCGCCTAAACCGCATGCAGGCTATGCCGTCAAAGCTGCTCGTCCTCGTTATCGCGGTCATTGCCGGCACGACGCTGCTCGGCCAGACGGAAACGGCGAAGCCCTTGCCGCAGGCGGCGACTCCGTTACCCGCTGAGTCGCAGACGGTGGGCGCCACGAGGTTCTCATTCCTCGTCTACGGCGACACCCGCAGCCGCCACGACGGCGTCTACATTCAGCCCGACCACCTGATGGTGATCGAGGGAATGCTCGACGCCATCAAGCGTCTGCAGGGCTCGCCGTATCCAGTGCGGTTCGTCCTGTCATCCGGGGATGGCGTTGTCAACGGACGAGACGTCGCGCAATGGAACAAGAGCTTCGTGGACGTCGTGTCGCGTCTCATTCGCGACGGCAACGTCCCGTATTTCATGGCAGCGGGCAATCACGATGTGACCAGCGGTCAGACGGTTGACGCGCCAGGGCGTGCCGAAGGTCTGAAGAATTTTCTCGCCGTGAATGCCGCATTCATCCCGGCCGAGGGAATGCTGCGCCGTCTTACAGGCTTCCCGACCTACGGCTTCGGTTACGGCAACACGTTCTTTCTGACCCTCGATTCCAACGTCGCCGCCGACCAGGCGCAGTTCGCGTGGGTAAAGGCGCAGCTTGAGGGGCTGGATCGGTCGCGCTATGTGAACATCGTGGCGTTCTTTCATCATCCGATCTTCTCATCCGGTCCTCACGGCGGCACCGCTGTCGAAGCGCCGACCGCCGCTCTGCGCGCGAAGTACATGCCGCTCTTCAACGCCCATCACGTCAAGGCGACATTTTCCGGCCACGAGCATTTGTTCGAGCACTGGGTCGAGCGCTACGAGGACACGACTGGGCGTCATCGTATGGATTTGATTGTGAGCGGCGGAGGCGGTGCGCCGCCCTACGCCTATCAAGGCGAGCCGGAAACGCGCACGTTCAATCTCGCGAACCACGCATCACTGGAGCATCTCGTGAAGCCAGGGATGAACCCCGGCGACAATCCTTATCACTTCGTCATCGTTCGCGTGGACGAAGGGCGGCTCTCGATGGAAGTCGTCGGTGTTGATTGGGGCCGAACGTTCCGGCCGTATCGATCGAATGCCGTCGATTTCGACACTCCCTAGGAGGGAACAGACATGTTCGCGCAGCGCACGAAAAGCACAATGGTCGCACTGTTCCTGCTGGGCGGAGTGGCCGTTGCCCAGCAGGATTATCCCAGTCCCTTTCAACCTGGCACGCGCAACTTCGGCGTGTTGCCGGAAGGCCGCGTGTGGGGTTCCACTGCAGGTGTCGAGATCGGTCCGAAGGGCGAGATCTGGGCGATCGAACGCTGCGGCGCCAACAGCTGCGACGGGTCGAATCTGCCGTCGGTCCACATGCTCGATCTGAAAACGGGCCAGCCGCTGAAGAGCATCGGCGCGGGTTTGTTCGTGTTTCCCCACGGCCTGCATGTCGACCGCGACGGAAACGTGTGGGTTACCGACGCGCAGACGAGCAAGGATGGCAAGAAGGGGCAACAAGTCACCAAGCTCAGTCCCGAGGGCAAAGTGCTGATGACACTGGGCATGCCGGGCATGGCCGCGGGTGTGCCGGGGCACTTCAACGAGCCATCGGATATCGTGACGACGGCGAACGGCGATATCTTCGTCGCCGACGGTCACAGCGGCCAGAATCCCACCGTGCCCGTCACCTACGCGACCCGCATCGTCCGCTACGACAAGAACGGCAAGTTTCTGAAGGAATGGGGCAAGCTCGGGAGCGGGCCCGGCGAGTTCAGGAACGCGCACGCGCTGGCGATCGATTCACAAGGGAGGGTGTTCGTCGCCGATCGCGGCAATGCCCGGCTGCAGATCTTCGACCAGGACGGCAAGTTCATCGCCGAGTGGACGCAGTTCGGCCGCCCCAGCGGTTTGTACATCGACAAGAACGACAAGCTCTTCGTGATTGACGCCGATTCGACGGCGCAGAACCATCCGGGATGGAAGAAGGGGATTCGCATCGGCAGCGCCAGGGACGGCAAGGTCGAGGCGTTTGTGCCCGGCCACGAAGAGGGCGGTCCCGACGGTGCCGCTGGCGAGGGCGTCGTCATTGGCCCTGATGGGAATCTGTATGCAGCGGAGAACACGCTGAAGGGCGTGACACGATACCTGAAGAAATAACTAGAAACTAGAAACTTGAAAGTAAGTGACAAAGTACTTTCCACTTACTTTCTAGTTTCTAGTTCTTAGTTTCAAGTTTCTACGTCTCAATCCACCGGCGCCGCGCTCAGGCAGTACCCATCGCCGTGGACCGTTCGGATGAACTCCGGATGGTGCGGATCGGGCTCGATCTTCTTCCTCAGCCGGGCAACCGTCTGATCGACCGACCGCGTCGTGACCGACGCGTCCAGGTATCCCCAGACTTCACGCAGCAGCTCGTCGCGGTGGACGACCTTGTCGCGCCGCTCGGCGAGATACCGCAACAGCCGGAACTCCCGATGCGTCAGGCGGACGGTGCTCGATCCGTAGGTCGCCTTCGACGTTTTGAAGTCGATCACCAGCCGTCCGACGCGCAGCCGATCAACGGAGGGGAGGGATCGCCTCAGCACCACGCGGATTCTCGCGAGCAGTTCGTCGAGATCGGTAGGCTTCGTAATGAAGTCGTCGGCGCCCAGCTCGAGGCCGCGAAGTTTGTCCAGCTTCTGTCCGCGTGCGGAGAGAATGATCACCGGGACTTTGCCTCCCTGGTGAAGCAAGGGGCACAAATCAAGCCCGTCCCAATCGGGCAGCGTCAAATCCAGTACTACGAGATCGGGTGAAAACGATCGCACGTGGCTCAGCGCCGTCTTGCCATCGGCCACGGCATCCACGCGATAGCCTTCGAAGACGAGGTTGTCCTGCATGACGGCCCGGAAAATCGGATCGTCTTCGACAATCAGGATACGGGGTTGCATGGTGTCAGTCGCCGTACAGGCAGATTAGACACAACTTGTGACATCTGGCGCCGGCGCAACGCTTTATATTGCGAAGCCTCAAGTATATGCTCCATTTCACCATGCCGTCCGTCAAGCAGTTGAGCAGCTCGGTCGTCGGTCTCCTGGCGCTTGCCTCCCTGGTTCTGGTTCTGCACGCACAGGTTCCAGCGGGATCCGAGCGCTTGCTGAACGCCGCGAAAGAGCCGCAGAACTGGATGACTTATGGCGGCGACTACTTCAGCAACCGCTACAGTGGGCTCACGCAGATCACGCCGGCGAACGTGAAGAGCCTGAATCTCGCCTGGGCGTATCAGTCGCCGACGACCGGCAGCTGGCAGGCGACGCCGCTCGTCGTCGACGGCATCATGTACCTGACCCAGCGCCCCAACGATGTCGTCGCGCTCGATGCGGTGACCGGCCGCGTCTTCTGGATGTATCGCTACACCAACGCGAACGAGATCGGTGTGTGTTGCGGCGCCAACAACCGCGGCCTCGCGATTCTCGGCGACACGCTGTTCATGGGCACCCTCGACGCGCACCTGATCGCGATCGACACCAAGAGCGGCATGCCGGTCTGGAAGACCAGAGTTGCCGAGAGCAAGTTGGGCTATTCGATCACCGTGGCGCCGTTGGCGGTGAAAGACAAGGTGATTGTCGGGCTCGGCGGCGGGGAGTTCGGCATCCGCGGCGCGATCGCGGCATTCGACGCGAAAACGGGAAAAGAACTGTGGCGGTTCTACACCGTTCCGGCGCCGGGCGAGCCCGGCCACGAAACGTGGGAGCAATGCCCGCCGAATCCCGCCACGTACTGCGATCCTGACGCGTGGATGCACGGCGGCGCGTCGGTGTGGGTCACCGGATCGTACGACCCTGCGCTGAACCTCACCTACTGGGGCCTCGGCAACGCCGGACCCGATTACAACGGCGATCAGCGTCCGGGCGACAACCTGTACACCTGCTCAGTCGTCGCGCTCGATTTGGACACCGGCAGGCTGAAATGGCACTACCAGTTCACGCCGCACGATGTGTACGACTACGACTCGGTGCAGGTGCCGGTGCTCGCCGACATCACGTTCCAGGGCGCTCCGCTGAAGGCGATGTTGTGGGCCAACCGCAACGGCAACTTCTACGTGCTGAATCGCGAAACCGGTAAATTCATGCTCGGCAAACCGTTCGTGAAGGTGAACTGGATGAGCGGCTTCGACGCCAACGGCAAGCCGATTCAGACCGTGCAGCCGAACGGGATGCCCACCTATCCGGCCGTGCAGGGCGGGTCGAACTGGTACTCACCCTCTTATAGTCCCCGTACCAAGCTGATGTATGTGTCCACCTGGCAGGATCAAGCAATGCTGTACGGGGGTATTCCGGTCAAGTACGAGCCGGGCCGAGGGTTCGGTGGAGGCAACCGCCGGCCGTTCGTGCCAACGCCGGGCGCGCCGTCGCGAGGGATCCCGGATGCGCCGAACGTGCCGGACCTGCGCAGGGGCCCGATCAACAACTGGACCGACGCGGCTGGCCACGGCGCCGTGCTGGCCATGGATCCGAATACTGGCGAGCCGAAGTGGCGCTTCGAGATGTTCGATGTCACCGATACCGGGATCGTCACCACGGCTACCGATCTCTTGATTACTGGCGGTCGCGAAGGGTACTTGCAAGTGCTGGATGCGCGCACCGGAACCCTCCTTTGGAGAGCGAGCCTGGGGGCGCAGATGATCAACAATCCCATTACCTATGCGGTGAACGGCAGGCAGTACGTGGCAGCAATGGCCGGCCTTACTCTGTTTGCTTTCGCGCTGCCGAACTGAACTACTATTCGCCCTGCGGAGGACTCATGACACGCTACCTCACGTATTGCATAGCGGCGTTACTGCTGTGGTGCGGGCCCGCAGCGGCGCAGAGCAAAGCTCGAGCGACCAACGTTCCGGAAATTCCCTACGAGTCGGTGCCGAACTTCATCAAGATGCCCCCGGGACTCTACCTGGGCGAGTCGATGGGGGTCGCCTCCAATTCGAAGGGACACATCTTCGTCTTCACGCGCAGCGGCGACACCCGGCTCTTTGAATTTGACGAGACCGGAAAGTACGTCCGCGAGCTCGGCGAAGGACTCTACGGCTTCGAGTACGCCCACAAGGTTCGTGTCGACAAGTACGACAACATCTGGGCGGTCGACGAGGGCACGAACATGGTGATCAAGTTCAACCCCGAAGGCCGCGTCACGATGGTCCTTGGACGAAGGCCCGAGCAGGTCGACGGCGCCTACACGACGCCCCCGAATCAGCCCCAGCCACCGACCGAGAAATATCTCTTCCGGCGTCCCACCGACGTGGCGTTTGGGCCGAACGACGAGATCTTCGTGTCGGACGGCTACGTGAATCACCGAGTGGTGAAGTACGACAAGAACGGCAGGTTCATGAAGGAAGTCGGAGGCTCGGCCCCTGGCTCGGCTCCATATCAAATGAACACGCCGCACGGCATCTCCACCGACGCGCTCGGCAATGTGTACGTCGCGGACCGCGCCAATGTGCGCTTGCAGGTGTTCGACATCAACCTCGTGCTGCGGGCGATTTACGACAACATCGGCAACTCGTGGGAAACGTGCGTGTCACCGGGACCGCATCAGTACCTCTTCAGCTCCAACTCGAACCCGAACGGCAACGGTCCCGGCACATGGGAGACGACGGGCGAAATCTACAAGATGGAGCTCGACGGGACCATCGTCGGCAGGTTCGGCAAGCCCGGAAAGCAGCTCGGAGGATTCCAGGTCGTGCACGGTATCGACTGTCGCAATCCCAATGAGATTCTCGTCTCGGAAATCGAATCGTGGCGAGTGCAGAAGCTGATGCTGAAACCGGCGACAGCGAAACCCGCGGCGGCGCGGTGACACGAGATTTGGAGGCTGCATGAAACGCATTGTCCAACTGCTGCTCGCCGCGATTGTTGTTGCGACCGTTCCAGCCATTGCGCAGTTTTCGCTGGCGGAAATTCCTTTCGACAGCGTCGATGTGCTGAAGTTTCCGGACAACATCCATCTGGGCGAGGCCGCCGGAGTCGCGACCAATTCGCGCGGCGACATCTTTGTCTACACGCGCACGGGAAATCCCGTGATGGCCACCGGCGCGAACCGTGCGTTCGTGCACGGCGGCTCGCGGCTGTTCCAGTTCGATCGCACCGGCAAGTTCACGCGAGAGATTGGGCAGGGACTCTACGCGTTTTTGTTTGCGGAACAAGTCCGCGTCGATCCCCAGGACAACATCTGGGTTGTCGATTCGTACTCGCACACGGTGATCAAGTTCGATCAGAACGGACAGGTGCAGCTGCTGCTCGGGCGCAAGCCTGAATCCATCAACGTGCCGACGCCGCCTTTTGCTCCACCCGCCCCGCCGGCGCGAGGCGCGGGCCCGGCACCCGCTCCTGCCGCTGGACGCGAAGGTGGCGGTGGAGGTGGGGGCGGTGGTGAAGGCGGCGGACGGATCACGGGGCCGCCTGGAACGGGCGCTCCACAGGACGTGTTCAACCGGCCGACCGACGTGGCCTGGGATGCCCAGGGAAATATCTTTATCTCCGACGGTCTCGCAGCGAACGCCCGCGTGGCGAAATTCGATCGCAACGGAAAATTCATCAAGTCGTGGGGCATTCGCGGCTCGGGGCCGGGCCAGTTCATCAACCCCAAGGGGGTCGCTGTCGACGCGCAGGGCAACGTTTACGTCGCCGACATGGGCAATAGACGGATTCAGGTGTTCGACAACGAGGGCACGTTCAAAACGCAGTTCATCAACGTCGGGATCCCACGCGCCATCTGCATCACGCCAGGCCCGCGTCAGTCTTTGTTCGCGTCGAATTCGAATCCGCCGGACGATATCGATGTGGACGGCGAGATCTACAAGATGGATTTGACAGGCAAACTCGTCGGCCGATTCGGCAGAGCGGGGAAGCTCATGAAGGAATTCGGCACGGTCAACAGCATCGATTGCAGGACCGAGAACGACCTGTACGTTGGCGAGATCGGCAACTGGAGAGTGCAGAAGCTTACGCTGCGTGCGAAGTAGCAAATCGGCGATGCTGCATTCCCGTCTTCTCGCCGGCGTCCTCGCGGTCGCCGCGGTGGCGCTGTCGCCGGCGGACGCCGCGGCTCAACTTGCGCCGTTCAACGGCGTAGGCGTTCGGTTCGCCCATCTTCATCTGCTGGTCACCGATATCGACATCCACAAGAAGTTCTGGACCGAGGTGATGGGCGGCACGTTTGTCGTCAGCGGACCACTGCAGATGATCCGGTTGCCCGGTGCATACATCATTCTCACCCGGCAGGATGCGTCCGGTCCTCCGGCAGGATCCGTGCTGAATCATTTCGGCTTTGTATACAAGGATCTCCCGGCGACCTTGGCCAGATGGAAGGCCGTTGGCGCCGACGTGCGGCAGGGAGGCAATCCGAATCAGGGCTACGTCTGGGGCCCCGACGGGATCAACATCGAGTACTACGGCGATCCGGCCATTCCTGTGCCCGTGAAGATGGACCACACACATTCGTTTGTGCCCGACATCGCTGCGTGCAAGGACTGGTACCGGAAAGTGCTCGGCGGCGTGCCCGGGCAGCGGCCACGAGTGTCGGGTCCGGGGTGGAACGACGTCTCGCACTTTCCTGGGATGACGGTCACGTTTGCCGCCGCAGGAGAAGGCACGCTCGCGTCCACTGAGGGACGCTCGCTGGATCACTTGGGCTTCGAAGTGAAGAACCTCGACGAGTACGCAAAGAAGCTCGAGGCACTCGGCATCAAGCTGGATACGCCTCCGCATCAAATCCCCAACACGAAGATTAAAACCGCATTTCTCACTGATCCGTGGGGAACGCGCATCGAGCTCACGCAGAACCTGGCACCTGCGGACCGGTAAGTTCATGAATCGCCGACAGTGGTGTGGGGTCACGGCTATTGCGCTCACGGCCGTCGCCTGCGCGGCCGGGAGTGTGCTCGCTCAGGGCCGTGGAGCGGCTCGCGGGGGGCGAGGGGGCCGCGGCGACGAGCTCCTTCCAACGGCGTTGGTTGCCGAGCGAAATCTGAAGCCCACCGATTTTCCCACCCTCAAGAGCACGACCGGCGATGTGTACGTCTGGCAGGATGTGCATACACTCGGCTTTCTCACGAACAATCTCATCGTGATCACGTCCGAGGGCGTGCTGGTTGCCGACGGTCAGGGCAGTCCTGAAGCGACCAGGAAGCTTGTTGAGGCGGTCCGGCTGCTCACGCCTCAGCCGATCAAGTATGTCGTGGTGTGTTCCGAACATGCCGATCACACGGGCGGGAACAAAGCCTTTCCCTCGACAGCGACGTTCATCTCGAGTGCTGCGTCTCTGAAGCTGGGCAGCACGCAGATTCAGATTCTGAACACCGGCCGCTCGCACACGGGCCGCGATCTGGAAGTGTACCTGCCACAGGAACGCGTGCTTTTTACGAGCGAGTCTTTCTCCAGCCACATCTTTCCTTCGATGGCCTCTGCCTACCCGTCCGAGTGGATTCAGACTCTGAAGAAGCTGCAGCAGATCGACGCGACGTTCGTCGTCCCGGG
>JAMQPK010000065.1 GCA_023717525.1 Vicinamibacterales bacterium
ACCAGCAGGCGGTGGCGTCGTGCTCCTCGAAAACCTTCGCTTCCATCCCGAGGAGGAGAAAAACGATCCGGCCTTCGCCAAACAGCTCGCCTCGCTCGCAGAGCTATACGTCAACGATGCCTTCGGATCCGCCCATCGCGCCCACGCGTCGGTGGAAGGCATCACCCATTTCGTACCGAGAGCGGCGGCCGGCTTGCTGATGGAGAAGGAACTCGAGTACCTCGGTCGAGTCCTGAAATCTCCTGACCGCCCGCTGGTCGCGATTCTGGGCGGCGCCAAGGTGTCGGACAAGCTGGAAGTGATTCAGAATTTTCTCTCGCGCGTCGATCTGTTGATCATCGGCGGCGCGATGGCCTACACATTCTTGAAAGCCCGGGGAGTGCCGATCGGCAGATCGCTCGTCGAAGACGACAAGCTCGATGCCGCGCGCGACATCGAAGCCAGAGCCGCGCAGCGTGGTCTTCAGCTTGGACTGCCCGTCGATCACGTCGTGACCGAACGCCTCGAAGCCGGCGCGCCGCACGAAATTCTGAAAGTTGGCGATGCGGCCATCGGCAGCCGGATGGGTGTCGACATCGGCCCAGACACCGTACAGCGTTACAGGGCGATGCTGGACGGCGCGAAGACCGTCGTCTGGAACGGGCCGATGGGCGTCTTCGAGATTCCAGACTTTGCAAGCGGCACGAACGCGATCGCTCAGGCAGTCGCCAACGTGAAGGGGACAACGATTGTCGGTGGCGGCGATTCGATTGCCGCCGTGAACCAGGCGGGCATGGCCGACCGCATCACGCACATTTCGACGGGCGGGGGCGCGTCGCTCGAGTTTCTTGGCGGAAGGACGCTGCCAGGGGTGGAAGCGCTCGCGAACAAGTAAGGGTAGGGGCGACAAACCATGAGAAAACCGTTGATTGCCGGCAACTGGAAAATGTTCAAGACGGTGCAGGAGGCGACCTTCTACACGAAGGAGTTGCGCAGCCTCGTGAAAGACATCCACGACGTGCTCGTGGTGATCGCGCCACCCTTTACCGCGATTCACGCGTGTTCGGAGGCGGCGAGGAACTCGAACATCGCCGTGTCGGCGCAGAACATGTTCTGGGAAAAGCAGGGCGCCTTCACCGGGGAAATCAGCGCCGCGATGGTCAAGGAAGCCGGCGCCGAGTACGTCATCATCGGCCATTCCGAGCGGCGCACGCTATTTGGCGAGACCGACGTGACGGTCAACCGCAAGGTCCTGGCCGCGATCGCGGCGTCGCTGACTCCAATCGTCTGCATCGGGGAAACACTCGAGCAGCGCGATCGGAATGAGACGCTTGATGTCATCGATCGCCAGATCAAGGGCGGGCTCGACAGCCTGACCGGCGACCAGGTGGCGGCGCTCGTGATCGCCTACGAGCCGGTGTGGGCCATCGGCACGGGCCGCAACGCGACACCGGCGCAAGCCGGCGAGGTGCACGCGCACATTCGATCGAGGCTCCGGCAGTGGTTCGGGGCGCCAGCTGCGGAGACCTGCCTGGTGATATACGGTGGCAGCGTGAAACCGGACAATATTCAGGACCACATTGCCCAGCCCGACGTGGATGGAGCGCTCGTCGGAGGGGCACGCCTGGATGTCCGGGCTTTCCAGGACATCGTCGTCAAGAGCCGGCCGGCGACTGTATAATGGGGAGTTCTCGGTCGTCAGTTATCAGTTTTCAGTAGGTGCTATGTACTACGTCATCATCGGCTTATACGTTCTGGTCTGCTTGCTGTTGTCGCTCGTGATCTTGCTGCAGCAGGGACGCGGAGGCGACATCGCCAGCGCGTTCGGTGGCAGCAGCAGTCAGGCGGCGTTTGGCGCGCGAGCGGGCGCGACGCTGTTGACCAAAGCCACGTCGGTGGCGGCCGTGCTCTTTATGCTGTTGGCGCTCTCGCTTTCGATCGTCGGTCAGCGTGGAGGCGGACCACGTTCCGTGGTCAGCGGCACGCCTGCGCCACCGGCGTCGGCTGCTCCCAAGCCGCTTGTGCCGCCGGCATCATCGACGGCACCGGCCGCTCCGGCACCAGCACCGGCGACAGCGCCGGCTAAGTAAGCCCTCGTTTTACTTCGGCATCCTCCGCGCGGAAGTGGCGGAACTGGCAGACGCACCAGCTTGAGGGGCTGGCGGCCTTCGGGTCATAGGAGTTCAAATCTCCTCTTCCGCACCAGACATGAAAAGGGCCAGCTAATGCTGGCCTTCTTG
This sequence comes from Vicinamibacterales bacterium, assembly GCA_023717525.1. Lineage (GTDB taxonomy): Bacteria > Acidobacteriota > Vicinamibacteria > Vicinamibacterales > JAMQPK01 > JAMQPK01. The sequence goes on from JAMQPK010000065.1 coordinate 2,220, forward strand.
CTTTTCAGAGGCGAAATAGCTAACGAAATTACGTTCGCCGGTTCACCGAACACGTGCAGCTCGGTCGCTCAAGGATGGACAGAATGCTGCGAATCCCTAGCCATAAGGCGACGTTGCAGGACCTATTCGCGTGACGCTGCTTCATCCCGTCGCTGTTCCACTTCATCAGCACTGTGATCGGTAGACGATCGCGCCCTATTGCACCCGGCAGGAGAAATTCGCGGCGTCGTCCGTACTCCCGCTTCCCTTGTAAACCGCCACCTGCGGGTACGGACACAAGGGACGCGTGCGTTCCACCTTGTCGCCCACATAGCGCGCCGCCGTGATCGAATCGGGCGCTTTGCCTTCTTCTACCCAACGCTCGAGAGCCCTGATCGCATCAAATCGGTCCGTCCCGTCACCGCCCCTGCAATGCGCCATTCCAGGAACCATGAACAGACGGTAGGAATCGCTCACCTTGGCAGCGCCTCCGAGCGTCCTTGCGACGCTGTTGTAGTAGTTGACGCTATTCAGCGGCGCGATCAGATTGTCGTTCCATCCGTGATACTGAATCAGCTTGCCGCCATGCCCGAAGAACGGTTGGAGATTCGGATTCCGCGCGTCAACCGTCGCGCTCTCGCGTTCCAGCAGCGCGACATCGCTGTCGAAGTTGAACGTCCGATAATCCCATCTGGGATCTTTGAATACCCGGTTCTGCAGACCGGTCAATGTGAGCTGAGGCGGCTGCGGGCTCGCCGCGAAGGTCCAGCCCTTCTCGCTTCCCGGTTCGAAAGCCGGCGCGATCTGCTCACCGGTTCGGGGATTCACCGGCGGACTATAAATCTTCCGCGCAGCTTCCACCTGCGGCGCGGTCAGGCAATCACTCGCATCACCGCCTTTGCACTGGATCACCTTCGGATCGAACTTGCACCGCGTGGGAACCTCCAGAACTCCGTCCCTCACGCCATCGTTCGCGTCACAGGCCTCAAGAACGGCCTTCTGAATCACTGGGAACTTCGACGCCGGGATCAGGCTGGCCTCGTCCTTGTGAACCGCCTGAGCGATCCAGACAATTTGCGCGGCAGTCCGGGGATTGAGTGCGGGTGCGCCCGTAATGGCGCCATCGAAATCTTTCGGATAGCGCTGGAGGCTCGCCAAACCCTGCCGGCCACCCGTCGAGCAGCCATTCCAGTAAGACAGCTTCGCGGCCCGCGCGTAATACCCGTTGATCACCGCGCGCGACTTCTCGACCATCTCATGCACCGCGCGGTAGCCGAAATCGATCACCTTTTCCGGATGCCCGAGCGCATAACTGCCGTCGGTGGCCTTTCCTTCGTGGCCGGTATCGGTGGAGGCGACGGCATACCCGAGCGACAGCGGCAGCCCCATCTTGTGGTAGTAGATCTCGCCGGCTTGCCCGCCGTTGCCGACCGCCATGAACTTGCCGTTCCAGGCCGAAGGAACCGGGAGCCACACTTCAATCTTGATCTCGGAATCGCTCGAAGGCCGCATCGTCGCCGCCACCCGGCAGAATGCGGGGATGTCCCTATAGGCAACATCGCCAGGTTGCACACTCTGGGAGAAACCGGCGGGCGGGCTGAAGGCCCCAGGCCCCACCGAAGCCGCCATTGTCACCGTCGTCTGCGGCAACGACAAGCGGGCGAGATCTTCACAGGTGGCAGCCTGTAGAGACGCGTCCGCAGCCAAGACAGCAGCCGCGGCAAATGCGAAACCGCGTGTCAGACGCATAGTTGATCCCTCTCCATCCCCTCATCCCTAGAATCCGTACAGTCTGGCGGCATTGTCGACCAGGATCATCTTGCGCATCGCGGCGTCTGGCGCCCAGACCGCAAGCATGTTCATCACGCGACCATCATCGGTCTGCCGGTGCACCGCAAGGTCGGTGGGTTTCCGGCCGGGGATCGCGCCCGCACTCGGATGCGGCCATGCCGTACCCCAAACAACGCGCTGCGGGTTCGCGGCGATCAGCGCCTTCGCATAGGGCGTGACATCAGACATGTCCGATTGCCTTGTGAGCGTGTCGGCGTTGGAAAGTTTGACGTACGCCTTGCCTGACTCGACGAGACTGAGAACTGCCGTAAATCCAGGCTGTCTCACACCGTCGGCGACCCGCGGCTCGCCGAAATGGTCGATGACGATCGGCACGGCAAAGGCCGCGAGCTCGACGCGTAGTGCATCCCACGTCTCCGGGCTCCCGGAGATGAGCACGCTCCAGCCCTTCCTGTTTTTCATCCGGTCGGAGGCGGCCTTCACACGCTGTTTTGCAGCGGCAGGATCAGCGGCTCCCTGATTTCCGAGACTGAGCCGGACGCCGCGAACTCCGCCGCGGTGCATGTCGTCCAGCGACGCTTCCGTCGTCTTGTCGTCGATCACGGCGACGCCCCGTGCGCCTGCGCCGAGCTCGCGGATGCTGTCGACCAGGCACGAGTTGTCTGTTCCGTACGTCGACGCCTGTACGACGACGACCCGGTCGACGCCGAGGGCTCGCATCACCTGCTCGAGCTCAGCGACGCTCGCTGGCTCCGGAGTGTATGTGCGTCCTTCCCAATATGGATGGCGCTTCGTGTCGCCGAAGACGTGCACCGCGCAATCGGTCGCACCCGGCGGCACCACGATGTTCACTTTCGTGTGCGGCTGCGCCGCGGCGGCGTGAGCTTCTTCGTGACGAAGGAATCCAGCGACCCCGGCCACTAGTCCGCCGGCGAGTACTTCGCGTCGTGTAAGCATGATAAAGTTTACGCCTCAACCTTCATAAAACGCCGAATCTCTAACTCGGGCTTGTTCCTGAGGGAAACTTGGACCAGATCCTTCAAGGCGTCCCTCGGCCGTCCCGCGCATCAGCGATCTCGTTGGTATCACCCTACGCGACGGCTTTGATGCGAGAAACAACCAAAAAGCTGGAGCCGTCAGAAGAAGGAAGCGCTAATAACCGGCGACGTTGACGCGCCAGGACAAATTAGCAAGCGGCGCAAACGATAAGCTCCAGTCAACTCACTCACCAGAAGCACGGGAATGACGTCGGGGCTCAGATTGGTGGGGTCGAGGAGCTTGTTCACGTAGTGAGTGAAAACGCCCGCCTCGTCGACTAGGCTTAACGGTATGGGTATTCCGTGGCTCCTGGCGTTGAAGGCGATTCCCTGGGACACGATCCTGACCAATGCGCCGTCCATCCTGCGATCGGCGGATGCGCTGCTGTCGGAGACGAAGGTTCGCCCGCCTGCGACGGCGTCCCGGAATGACGTTCAGGCGCTTGCCGATCGTGTCGCGGTGCTCGAGCAGCGCGACCGCGAAACTGCGGAGCTGCTCACGCGTGTCAGCACGCAGATCGCGGCACTGACCACTGCGGGCGAGGTGCTCGAGGCACGGGCCCGTTGGCTGCTCGTCGTGGCTATCGCGGCGTCAGTGACGTCTGTTCTCGCGTGCGGGGTCGCACTGTTCGCGCGATAGTCGCTGCCAGACACCAGTCGTTGTTGTCGTTTCGCGCTTAGCGCTCACTCGCGGCCTCTCGCCACACAGAGCGCGTCGACGCAAACGCGGAAGGTCGCGTGTCACCACCGACCATACTCGCGAGTGCGCTGCGACGTGTGCGAATTTGTGCGAATAAAGTCGTCGCGGGCGCTCGCTCCAGTACGCTCCTGCTCAACTTCCGTCCGCAGGACACGCATCAGTTCACGTCAGCAGTAATTCGACCAGCTTGAGGGGCTGGCGGCCTTCGGGTCATAGGAGTTCAAATCTCCTCTTCCGCACCAGCTTTACGGATCCTTCAGAACACGACGATCCAGAACGCCGCGGCAATCAGCAGGATCCCGCTGATACGCGCCCCTTGCGCACCAAGCGGCGTCAGCTTCTCGAAGGCGACAAACGCCGTCAGCGCCGCGATGACGGCCAGGTTCATCACGCCGCCGACAAACAGCAGCAGCATCAGCGCCCAGCAGCAGCCCACACAAAAGGCGCCGTGCTCTAGGCCCATACGGAACGCACCAGCCGCCCCGGCGCGCCACCGGCTCATCAAGAATCCAAGGGGCGACTGGCACGTCCGAAGGCAGGCCAGCTTGATCGGTGTCAACTGATACGCCCCAGCGACGAATAGCAGGGCCGCGGCCACCGCAGGGCTGGTGACCTCCATCATCGCCGAGACGAAGAACAGCTTCGCCAGGAAACGCTGGAGGGCCGTCGCTCCGATGCTGAACAAGACCCACACAACCAGGTAGCCGGCGGCTAGAGCGTACGTCTGCCGCGACGCCGCGGCTCCGTCGGTTGCGGAACGTCGCGCGACGGTGCCATACAGGAGCAGCATCGGAGATGCCGACGGCAGCATCATCCCCACCATCATCACGGCCCACATCGCCCAGAGCAGCGCCAGATGCGGAACGTCCCACACCGGCGTCATCATCCACGCGCTGGCGCCGGTCATTCGCCCGTACATGTCACGCGCCATCACGACAATCCACAGCCAGGAAACCAGAGGCAGCGTTGTGAGCAGTAGGATCACGGGCGCGCGAGCGGAGCGAAGCCCGGATTCGAGCATCGTCGGCGGACGATCATCGCGGGCGGGCGTATCGACCATTGATAGATCGTCACGCCATGCGAGGCTTACAATGGCTCGCAGGAGTTACGGAATTCTCGTCGACGGCACGCTTTACGTGTCGGGCATGGGCGGCGAGGACGCCGCCGGCAAGATACCCGCCAGCTTCGAGGCGGAGGTGAAGCAGTCTCTGAACAACATCGACGCCGTGCTCAAAGAGGCTGGGATGACGCCGGCCGACATCGTGAGCATGCAGGTGTACATCACCGATGGTGCCTTGTTCGATCGCATGAACACCACGTACAAAGCGTACTTCAAGGATCCCAAACCAGCGCGGACGACGGTCGTGGTGTCCAAGCTCGTCGGAGCGGGACATATCGAGATTACCGCAACGGCAAGGCCTTAGGCTTGACGGCGTTCGCCAACGCCAGTCGTTTGTCGCGTGTCATCCAGCTGATCTGCAGGTTGTACCCGCCAGGTGTCCTCGTGTGATAGCTCTGGAATGCGGCCTGGTGAATGTCGTCGCTGACCATCTTGCCATCAGGTCCGGGATGCGCGCTGGATGTGTCAACCGAAACCGGCAGGCCTCGTTTCTCGATTTCCTGCCGCACGCCGTCCACATCCCACGGCGATATTCCGAACGAGATGTGGTCGATCAACGCGCGGCGTGCCGGCGCCACTGCGAAACTGGGGTCGTTCGGATTGCCGCCGCGGATGATCGCGTCGCCGATGTCACCGATCATGACCTCGTTCTGTGTGCCCTCGTCGTACGATCCCTGCCATCCCAGCAGGTTGCTGTAGAAGGAAACGCTCTCTTTGTAGTTCGTCACGCCGAAAGAGAGATGATCGAGCCACACGGTGGTCCAACCCGTTGGCGCGAAGGGTGCCGGCTCGGACAGCTTCGCGGTCGAGGGCGTCTTGCGAGCCTTGACGAGACCCTCGCCGTTGCAGATTTGGAGATCCCATCCATCCGGATCTTTCACGTGGAAGCTTTGGAACGTTCCGCGATTCTCGGCGACGGGCGTCATGCCGCGCTTCCGGAGTTCGGCTTCGACCGTCTTGGCGTTCCACGGATCGATGGCCCAGGCAAAGCTCCTCACTGCCGTCTCCCCTGGAACCTGCTTAAAGATGGTGGAACCCCATTGCCCCATATCCAGGATGGCCTGCTTACCATCGTCGCTGCGGAGCGTCCAGCCCATCAGGGCCATATAGAACGCCGCTTCCTTCCGATAGTCCGCCACCTCAAACGTGAGGTGATCCAACCCCACGGTTCTCCAGCCCGTGGGCTCGAAGACCGGTTTGATCGGAGCTGTTGCGACCTCTTTCGTCAGCGTGCATCGACCTTGGGGTTGTGCGTAGCCGTCGCGGCAACCTCCCTGCGCGAAGGCAGTCGTCTCGAGCGAGGCCGCGAAGGGCGCACCGACCACCGCTACTCCAAGCGTCTGCAGCAGCGTGCGACGGTCCATCGTGCCTTTTTTCATGCTAAGTCGAAGCGATCGAGGTTCATCACCTTGCCCCACGCTGCGGCAAAGTCGCGTGCAAACGCCTGCTGGGCGTCAGCACATGCATAGACTTCCGCGACGGCCCGGAGCTGAGAGTTTGAACCGAAGACAAGATCGACAACTGTGCCGGTCCACTTGAGCTCGCCCGTCGCCCGATCGCGCCCTTCCAGCACACCCTCAGATGCGGCAGACTTCTGCCACTTCGTCCTCATGTCGAGCAGGTTCACAAAGAAGTCATTGGTAAGCGTCTCTGGGCGCTTGGTGAACACTCCGTGCCTGGACTGGCCGACGTTCGCATTCAGGGCGCGCATTCCACCGACGAGAACCGTCATCTCAGGGGCCGTCAGCGTCATCAACTGCGCCTTGTCCAGCAACAGCTCAGCCGCCGATTCCTCGAGCCCCTTGCGGACGTAATTGCGGAACCCGTCCGCAGCCGGCTCCAGTACCGCGAACGAGTCCACATCGGTCTGCTCCTGCGACGCATCCATGCGCCCGGGCGAGAAGGGAACCTTTGCGTCGCTGCCGGCTTTCTTCGCAGCGGCCTCGACGGCTGCGCAGCCGCCCAGAACGATCAGGTCGGCAAGCGAAACCTTCTTGCCGCCAGACTGTGCGCTGTTGAAGTCTCTCTGGATCGTTTCCAACACTTGCAGGACCTTAGACAACTCACCCGGCTGGTTGACTGCCCATGCCTTCTGCGGCGCCAGACGAATGCGCGCGCCGTTCGCCCCGCCGCGCTTGTCGCTGCCGCGGAACGTCGCCGCCGACGCCCAGGACGTGGTGACGAGTTGAGAGATCGAAAGTCCGGATGCAAGGATCTTGGCCTTCAGCGCGACAACGTCCTGCTCGTCGATCAATTTGTGATCCACGGCGGGAATGGGATCCTGCCAGAGCAGCTGCTCCTTCGGAACGAGCGGACCAAGATACCGCGACACGGGGCCCATATCGCGGTGCGTCAGTTTGAACCATGCCCGGGCGAATGCGTCTGCGAACTGATCCGGATTCTCGTGGAAGCGCCTCGAAATCTTTTCGTAGACAGGATCGAACCGCAACGCAAGGTCGGTGGTCAGCATCGCCGGCGCGTGATGCTTGGACCGGTCGTGGGCATCCGGCACAGAACCCGCCCCCGCGCCACCCTTCGGCCTCCACTGCTGCGCACCGGCCGGACTCTTCGTCAGCTCCCATTCGTAGCCGAACAGGTTCCAGAAGAAGTTGCTGCTCCACTTCGTCGGCGTGCTGGTCCAGGTGACTTCCAGGCCGCTACTGATCGTGTCGCCGCCTTTTCCGGTACCAAAGCTGCTCTTCCAGCCCAGGCCCTGCTCCTCGATACCGACGGCTTCCGGCTCGGGCCCGACATTCTTCGCATCGCCGGCGCCATGAGTTTTGCCAAAAGTGTGGCCGCCCGCAATGAGCGCAACCGTCTCTTCGTCGTTCATCGCCATGCGTGCGAAGGTCTCGCGGATGTCCCGCGCCGCCGCGAGCGGATCCGGGTTGCCATTCGGGCCTTCGGGATTGACGTAAATCAGACCCATCTGCACGGCAGCGAGCGGATTTTCGAGATTTCGATCGCCGGAGTAGCGTTTGTCCGCCAGCCAGGTGTTCTCAGAGCCCCAGTAGATCTCTTCCTCCGGCTCCCAGATGTCCGCACGCCCGCCGGCGAAACCGAACGTCTTGAATCCCATCGATTCCAGAGCGACGTTGCCGGTGAGGATCATCAGGTCGGCCCATGAAATTTTCCGGCCATACTTCTGCTTGATCGGCCAGATCAACCGACGCGCCTTGTCGAGGTTGACGTTGTCCGGCCAGCTGTTCAGCGGCGCGAAGCGCTGGTTACCTGTCCCTCCGCCGCCGCGACCGTCGTGGATGCGGTACGTTCCTGCGCTGTGCCATGCCATGCGAATGAACAACGGTCCGTAGTGGCCGAAGTCCGCCGGCCACCAGTCCTGCGAATCCGTCATCAAGGCGCGGAGATCCTTAATCACGGCGTCAAGGTCGAGACTCTTGAACTCTTTCGCGTAGTTGAACTCCTTGCCCATTGGATCGGACAGGGATGAGCGCTGGTGAAGAATTTTCAGGTTCAACTGGTTCGGCCACCAGTCTGCGTTTGTGGGGAATCCCGCCGTCGTGTGTTTCACCGGGCACTTGGCTTCCGTATCCATATCTCTCTCCGATCCTGGTTAATGCAGCCTCTAAACTATACTGCGCCCGATGGACAGCACGGAACTCGACTCGAAGGCCCTTCAACAGGCCGCGCTTCGAAGCGATCGGACTCGCATCATCGCGATCCTGATCGTCCTGGGCCTGCTGTTCGTTTTCACGGTGGCCCGAAGGCTTTTACTCGAGGGCATCGGCGGTGTGCGGGGTCTCGCGATCTTCATAACCTTCTTCGGCGCGATGGTCTCTTATGAAGTGGCCACGCTCCGGCGCGTCACCCGTGCCTTGGCAGACGGAACGGAACCGCACCGCGCCCATTGGATCAGCAATGTCGTTGTCGAGGCGCTCTTTCCGACGGCCGGGCTCGGCGTCCTGATCGCAATGGGCATGACCCGTCCGTACGCCGCTCTGGTCGCGCCGGTCGTCCTGACCTATTTTCTCTTCATTTCGCTATCAACGCTGCGGTTGAGTCCGGCCCTCGCACGCCTCTCGGGCCTATGCTCGGCGGGCGGTTATTCGGCGGTCGTGATTTACGTGTTCGCCCGCTATCCGACACCGGACCTTGGGACGGGCATGCATCCGATCGAATTCTACGTCGGCAACACCGTCGTTATCCTGGTCGCGGGATTGGTTGCCGGCGAGGTGGCCCGTCAGATACGAGGTCACGTGAGCGTCGCGTTGCGCGAAGCACGCGAGGTAGAGCGGATACGCGGCGAGCTTGAAACTGCGCGCACCATCCAGCAAGGCCTGCTGCCGAAAGGGGCGCCGCAGATCGCCGGCTACGATGTGGCCGGCTGGAATCAACCGGCTGACCAGACCGGCGGCGATTACTTCGGATGGCAGACACTTCCCGATGGGCGCGTGACGTTCACGCTCGCGGACGTCACGGGACACGGCATCGGCGCAGCGCTCGTGGCGGCGACGTGTCACGCCTACACCCGGGCCGGCATGGCCGAGCAGTCAGATCTGAGCGCGATTCTGAGCCGACTGAACCGCTTGTTCTGTGACGATTTGCCATCCGGCAAGCTGGTGACGTTCGTGACGGCCGCGCTGGAACCCTCGGACGGGCGTCTCGAGCTCCTGTCCGCCGGTCATGGTCCGCTGCTGCTGTATACGGCATCGGACGATCGTGTCCAGGGCTTCGAGGCGCATGGCATCCCGTTCGGCATCTTCCCAGCAATGCGTTATGGGCCGCCGCAGAAACTTCACCTTGCGCCAGGCGATCTGCTCGTGCTCCTTACCGACGGGTTCTTCGAGTGGGCAAACGCGCAAGATGAGGACTTCGGCATCGCACGGCTGCAAGAGGCCATCAGAGCCGCGCGTAACTTGCCGGCCTCACAGATCATTTCCAGCCTTCACGAAGCCGTCGTCCGCTTTTCCGGCGGAACGAAGCAACTCGACGACCTCACGGCAGTCGTCGTGAAGCGCGTCGCGTAAGGCGAGGTCTAGGCGATCTACCGCACGGTGCACGACGCCGTGAAGACATGGCCGGGATTGCCGGGCACCTGGTCGCCCACCATGCCGTCCCCATGAGCCCGGTGGGCTGGCTCGGCGTCGACGCTCACGTCAATCATGTGATAGCTGCCGTTGCCGGTGCGATGACAGAGCTCCACTTTCCGCGACTCCTCGGCCTCCCGTCCAAAGTAGTAGCTTGCATCGGTGGCGGTATATCTGGCGCCGCCGGCGGTGGCGACGACCGTTCCGACGTTGCGGTACTGCCCGGCCACTGCCACACCAGATCCGGTGCACGTCATCGAAGCGCCTGGCATCAGTGTCACGCTGGGGCACGCCACGAAAACTCCACGGTCATCGGTCACCGATAAGCTCGCGAATGGGAGAGCACTGGTGTTTGTGACTACGTAGGCCCACACGACCGGACGGCCAACAGGAATCGACAGCCCCGGAGCCTGGCTCACGTGTTGACCGTTGGTGAGCTTTTCGATTGTGACTCCGGCGATCGGCCCCCCGAAATAGTGACTCGCGTCGGAGGCAGTGTATTGGTTGCCGTCGGCTGTGACGGTGACCGTTCCGACGTTGCGGTACTGCCCGGCCACCGCTACGCCAGAACCGGTGCACGTCACGGAAGCGCGAGGCGCCGGCAATTCTCTCGGACAGGCCACGGCGACCCCGCGGTCATCCGTTACGGACAAGCTGGAGAACGTCAGCGCACTCCTGTTGGTGATCACGTAGGTCCACGAGACCGGACCGCCGACCGGAATCCTGGGTCCAGGCGCCTCATCCGCATCCTGCCCATTGGTGAACTTCTCGATCTCCACGGGCGAGATCAGGCGACACGCGTCGCTGAAGACCCTGGAGCGATCGGCTGGAACCCGTTCGCCAGGCGCCGCGTCGCCGTGGGCCCGATGCGCCGGTTCGGCATTTCCGCTTACCTCAATGGGGTGATACAGGCTGTCGTCGTCCCGATGGCACAGCGTAAGCTTGCCGGCGCCGCTTCCGCGCACCTCACGCTGCAGCGTTGCCGCGCCTTCGACGATGGCAACCTGCAGTTCGATGACTTCCTGATCCACGACATTAGACAAGGACACAGTCGATCGGACCTCGGAGCCGCCGAAAACCAACTGCACGTCGCCAGTCGGTACGCTGTCGAGATGGAATGTGTCTGAGGCGTCAACAGGTGACGATAGCGCGGTGCCGGCCACGCTGACCGTCAATGCTGAAGAAGGAGAGGTTGTGGACCGCACCACTGTGCCGGCAATTCTGGCACCGGCCGTCGGCGACGTCGGCGAGCCACCACTACACGCTGCTTCCGCGAGCAACGCGGCGCAAAATACGGCGATGAAAATCCGAGTCATGGAACCTCCTCGGCGCGCGGTGGGGGCGCATGGGCATCATAACGCTATCCCACAGCAGAAGTCCCGCGCGCTCTCGCGCGCGGGGCTCCTGCGCTGGACCTAGAAGGGATCGGTGCGGTTGGTGAACTTGCGGCCGATGTCGGCGGCCGGCGAGTCGCCGCCCGTGCAGATCATGACGCCTTCCTTCAACTGGTCGATCACCGTCTTCTCGTTACAGGCATTCAGGAACTTGATCCCCGCCGCCTTGGTGGCATTCAGCACGCGGCGCCGCGCAGCGGCCATGTTCTCGGCCGTTTCGCCGCCCCCCTGATACGTGCCAGGGCGGCCCATCAGGTAGAAACCATGATCGCCCGGGCCCCATTCCGCGAACGCGATGCCCGGAACGCGGACCGACGATTCGACATTCGCGTCAGCGCGCGGAATTTCGATCTTCAGCCCGAAGATGAATTCGCCATCGGGATTCATGGGCCAGGGATCGGCGATGCGCATATATTCCTGGGCGGTCACGCCCCATACGGTTGACGCGTAGCCCTGCGAGCCGTTGCCACGCGTGCCCTGCGAGAGGCCCGCCACGCGCGGAGCGAACGGATAGCGCGCGGCTTCGATCATTATCCGGGCGGCTTCGGGGCTTTCGGCGTTGCAGAGCAGAATGCCATGCACGCCCGCAGCGAGCGTCTGCTGAATCATCCAGGTATTCGCGCGCACGGCGTCGGTCGTACCGGAAATCGGCAACGTCACGACCACCGCCGGCGTCTTGTGGCCGGTGCGGGTCGGGCCGGCTTCGACCAGGGCGCGCATGAATTCCCGCAGTTGATGGAAGTCGAGCGCGCCGTGCTCCATTTCGTAAGTGATGTAGTCGGCCTTTGTGGCGGCCATCTTCTTGCCTTCTTCATAGCCGCCGGCCTCGAGCTGGGCGTAGTAGACGGGCTGGTTCTTGAGCCACATGTCGATGACGCGGTTCACATGCTTCCCGGTGCGGGTGGTCTTTGTCGGCATTTCCGGCACCGCCGCATTCGGCTGCCCTAACGGTTGCTGGGCCCTGGCCGACATCGCGGTCAGCACTGCGGCAGCCGCGCCGACCAATAGGATGTTTCTCATCTGCATGGCGATTCTCCCCGTGAATTTGTTACTCCGGTCTGTTGACGACGCTGGTACGTTCCCTAGGTGGGCATCAGGTTACCAGCAGAGCCGGGTCAGGGAAAGCGTAGAATCCATGGCGCACCGGGTTGGAGGAGGCGAACGATGAAGGCGAAGATTCCTACCGCGCTCGTTCTGGTGGCGGTCATCGGCATATTTGGGGCAGCCCTCGGAACGCGGCCGGTACTCGCCCAGAAACCAGCCGGCGGGGTCCCCATCTTCGAAGTCGACCCGTCGTGGCCCCGATTCGACGGTAACTGGATCTTCGGTTCCATCGGCGGCGTGTTCGTCGACCTGACGAACGATCACGTGTGGGTCCTCAACCGTCCGCGAACGGTTGGGAATGACGAAAACTACGCAGTACAACAACCGCCGGCTGCAGAGTGCTGTGTGCCACCGGCCTTCGTCCAGGAGTTCGACCAGAGCGGCAAGGCGCTCAGGTCGTGGGGCGGTCCGGGGCCTGGTTACGAATGGCCGGCGAACGAGCACGGCCTGTCTATCGATGCCAAGGGGAATTTCTGGCTCGGCGGCAACGGCAAGGGTGATGCGCAGGTACTGAAGTTCAGCAAGGAAAGCAAGTTCCTGCTGCAGATCGGCCACGCCGGAAAGAGCAACGGCAGCAACGACACCGAGAACTTCGCTTCGCCGACCAAGGCTACCTACTACGCAAAAACGAATGAAGTATTCATCTCCGACGGGTACATCAATCGCCGTGTCGCCGTCTTCGATGCCGACAGCGGACGCTACAAGCGGCACTGGGGCGCGTACGGCAAGCCGCCCGATGACGCAGCACCGAGAACCCGCACGTACGAGGGGGCGCCGCCTCAGCAGTTCAACCTCTCGCACGATGTGCAGATCTCGAATGACGACCTCGTCTACGTAGCCGACCGATCGAACAACCGTCTGCAGGTCTTCAGGCCCGACGGATCGTTCGTGAAGGAAGCGTTTGTCGCGCGCGAAGTGAGAACGCCGACAGGCACCGTGGTGACGATGGCATTCTCGCCGGACAAGGCGCAGCAGTTTCTGTACGTGACGGGCGGCGATCAGAAGGTCCGCATCCTGGATCGGCAGTCGCTGCAGGTGGTCGGCGGCTTCGGGCGTCTCGGCCACTACGCCGGGCAGTTCCACCACATCACCGACATCGCGGTGGACTCAAAAGGTAATATCTACACGGGCGAGAACGAAGGCCGCCGCGTGCAGAAGTGGACGTTCAAAGGCATGAGATGAAGCGGTCCGTCTGTATTCTGCTCTTCCTGCATCTCGGAGCGATGTCGTTGCTGGCTCAACAAACGCAACAGCCGTCGGCACCGACGTTCACCCCCGATGAAGGCCGCTCCCGCATACTCGGCGTCGTGACGGACTCATTGAAGTTGCTGATGCTCGAGCACGGTACGCGGATTGTGTTTCAGGCAAAAACCCGGCGCGAGCTGAGCGGCCCCTTCCTTAAAGACTACGGTCGATCAGTGCGTATTCCGGACCAGTGGGGCGACACCGATAGCGGGTGGGTGAACTACCTCGGTCACCCCATCCACGGCGCTGCCGCCGGCTATATCTGGTTGGACCACGAACCGACGGCGACACCAGATATCAGTCGCGATTCAAGTTATTGGAAAGCGCGTGCGCGCGCCACGGCGTGGAGTGCGGCTTACAGCCTGCAGTTCGAGATTGGACCCCTAAGCGAAGCGTCCATCGGGAACGTGGGAATGCGACCGGAGACGACCGGGTGGGTCGATCACATCGTCACACCGGCGGGTGCCTTTGGTTTGATGGTGGCCGAGGACGCACTGGATCGCTTTCTGGTGAAGCGTCTCGAACAACACGTCACCAATCGAGTGGTCAGGGTCGCCCTTCGCGTCGGTCTCAATCCCGGACGGGCGCTGTCGAATGCGGCCACCGGCCGCGTTCCCTGGCACAGGGAAGGGCGTTCTCTACGATAAGTGGCTCGCCGCCGCGCTGATTTGCCCACCTTTTTACTTGCCCCTATAATGCGCCTTCGCACGGTATAGGAGGGCCAACCGATATGCGCATCGGAGACGTTCGTCTACTGACCCTGGTCGTCGCGTTGGCGTGTTCGACGATCGCAACCGCCGCCAATGCGCAGGCGCGCACCGACCGTTTCGGCGATGGCCCACTGAGGACGCTCCGGCCTGGGTCGTTCGTGGTGCAGAAGCAGACCGTGCCGGTCGATCTCGTGTTCATTGGCTACGACAGCCGCCAGATAGACGAGCGCGCGCTACTGGCGTCGCTACCAGCCACCTACAGCCCGATTGTTCGATATCCGCAGTTCTATGGCCTGAACGGGCGCGACATGGGGCTGGAGTTCCAGTTCAAGTACCGAGCCGTCCACGAGACCAGGGCATTCACCGATCAGTTTTTCTCATTCCTGGCGCGCACTGGAACCGACGGACCGCTCACGGCATTTCAGGATCAATACAACCAGCAACAGAAGAACGTACTGGACGTCGCCGGGCCCGTCCTCTACATCGACGCGCCGACGGTCGAGCGGTATCTCGCAACACACGGCTTCGGCGACCAGCGCGGTTACACGATTTATTTCATCAATTGGTACGGCCGCCGCGACTTCAGGTTCCACGTCTACACGAAGACCGACGAAGTCGACCCCGATACCGGCTACAACTTCGGCAGCCTGCGTGGCTCTCGCAAGATGATCGCGTGGGGTGGCAGCGTGTCACGGACGTGGTTCTACGATCTGTCGGCGGGACCAGAATCGTGGACCAACAACTGGAGCGTCGATGACGACCAGACGGAGTATCACATGCCTCCGATCTGGGAGTACCGCACGGGCGGCTATCGTCCGGCCGCCAGGCTGACCCGCGACCTGGGTTTGGTGACGCGATACGTCGGGATCGACCTGCTCTTCACGACCTCGCCCCTCTACGATCCGCTCGTTACCGCACCCGATGTCGGCGGCTCCAAGGTGGTCCACGTCGGGATGCTGGAGGACGACCCGGCCAGCAATGGCCGGACCTTCATCGATACGGAGTTCACCAAGCGCGAGTTGCGCCGCTTCGAGCCGTACTACTCGTGGAAGGTCGGGCTGAGTGATACCAAGCCGGTGGATGCAGGTGCGAAGAGGACCCTGGATATCTTCTCGGGCAACCTGTTGGCCGACGACTGTTGGAACGCGTTCGGCACGCCGTTCGCGCAGATGTTCTGCTATTTCAGTGCGAATCTGGCGAAGTACATTCCCGAGTACCGCCCCCGTGACTACGTGGGCGAAATCTTCGCCTACAACACCACCGCGGCCAACCTGGGCGACCAGTTCGGTCTGCTGGGCTTTGCCGACGACAACTGGGTCGATGGAACACAAACACACGTGTTCATGTTCGACAGCAACGAGTATCGAGCGCTGGGGTACGGCTTCACAACGACCGGTATTCACGAGTTCGGCCACCACATCGGGATGTCCCATCCCCACGATGGATACGACTCCGAGAACGATCTCGAGTTCGACGCCAGCGGACCCTTCGAATTTGCGTGGTCGGGCGACGAGAGCCATACGGTGATGCACTACATTGCCCTCGCGAACGGATTCGGCGTATTCGACCGCGACAATCAGTACCGGTGGGAGACGGCGGGATATCTCAACTGGTCCAACGCAGTGCTGGGCGACATCGTGACGCACCCGAAGGCGCGTCAGGTCTGGCCGCTCATTCGCCAGGCCGATGATGCGGCGGCAGACGCAGTCGAGGCATTCAGGCGGTGGGATTATCTCGAAGGCGTGGCCAAGGCGAGGCTGGCATATTCAGAGGTCGCCCTTGCAGCTCAGTTGATTGGCGCGTCCACGCCAACGCTTGACGCCGCGCGCCGCGCGCTGCCAGGCACAGCCGTCCGTCGAATCGTGTGCACGATTCGCAATCCGTACGACTAGATCAGGCGGACGCTCTCCTCGGTTGGACCTCGGACTGCATCTCCGACGGGACGTCGGACTGCACGTCGCGCGTGCGGCTCTTGTCGCGAACAAAGGCCCGGGCCCCATCGCGCTGCGGCACGATCAGCCGGACTTCGCGCAGGGGAGCGTTAGCAACCTGTGCACCACTGGCCGTGGGCTCGATTCCCTGCATCCGATTGCGAACGTACCCGCCAATGCTCTGGCCAAAGCAGGCGCTGCCCAGAGAAAAGTAACCGATTGCTGTGACCGCCAGGCACGCCCAGAGGCCGGCTCCGGCTGCGGCGGCGCCAAGGCTCGCCAGACAACAGACGGCGGCAAAGTCGAACGTAAGGATCCACAGGCGCTGTGCGATGCGCGAGTCGCGCCTGGACTCGACCGTCGCCTGGCCGTCGTTCTGCGGTACGAGTGCACCGTCCGCGTCAGGTTGATCAACGTGTTCGGCCAGCGACTCTTCAGGAAACAACTCCAGGAACTCGGAAAGAATCGGCTGGCACGGTAAGCCGATCGCCGAGAGGTAAGCGGACAGGTGCGCCCGTCTGAAAATGCCCTGGGGCCATTTGGAGACATCGCCCCGCTCGAGCTCGGCGAACTGGGATTCTTTGATTTTTGTAATGTGGGCGATCTGCTTGAGGGAGATACCGCGCCGCTCGCGTTCGTGTCGCAGCCGGGGGCCAAATGTTTCGCGATTGGCTTTCATACGTCTTGGCGATTGACCACGACCAAGATAGCTGGAACGAACGTTACGTACAAGAAAAAAATGCGTTACATCGCAGAAAGGCTCGGCGCGAAATACCACGCCCAGAAAACCATGGCCGCAAACGCGACGATGTGCCAGCGAATGAGCACCGGGTGCCTCAGCCCCAGGAGGAGAAGAAGCAGGTCCAGAGTGGCCCGCGCAATGATCAGCGCGAGTCCCACGGTGAGGGCCAGCAGCACGATGGTCCCGACGAACATCATTGAACTGTTTATCGGACAGGACTCCCCGGCAATATAGAGGGCAAATACTGGCAGAATAGCGCACGTGATACGCGTGCGCCTATGGGATGCCGCCCCGCCCGGGGCGAGGCTGCTCGAGCTTCCCGCCCGCCGGATGTGGCCGATCGGCCTGGTCTTTGGGGCGTTCTTTGCCGTATTCGCCGCGATCGAGTGGACGGCCATCAGAAGCATTCCGTGGCATTCCGCCCGCGACGTCTTCGACCTCGTGTTTGTGTTGTTCCAGGTCTTCTGGGTCCTCGGATGGTCGGTGGGTGTCGCGATTCTCGGCGGACTCACCATCCTGCTGTTCCTCTACAGCGAATCGGCACGGCTGCAGGATGGCGTGCTGGTGCACGCTCCCCGCCTCGGGCCCCTGACGTTTCTCGTTCAATACGACCTCGCCAAAATCCACAACGTTCGACTCGAACGTTCCGGCGATGCCGGGGCTGACGCCGTCCGCGTTCGCTTCGACTACGAAGGGCGTGCCAACTCACTGGGCGATACGATGCCGCGCCCCCAGGGTCAGCAAATCGCCGACGCCATCGCCGGCGCCAGGTCGAGCGCTCCATCCGTGCCCTGGACGACAGCGCCGGAGTCCAAACCTGTTCCAGTCGAAGAGCCGGCCGACATCGAACCGCCCCCAGCCCTCTGGTCCGTGTCGGGCCTTGCCCTGGTCGCGGCGAACCTTCTTCCGTTGTTTGGCGTGTTGTTTTTCAAGTGGGACATCGCGACGATCATGGTGCTCTTCTGGGCTGAGAGCGCCGTCATTGCGTTCTACACCGTCCTGAAGATGGTTGTCGTGGGAAAGTTCATGGCGCTCCTCGCAGTGCCATTCTTCGTCGGACACTTCGGTGGCTTCATGGCCATCCACTTTCTTTTCATCTATTCGTTCTTTCTCAAAGAGCTTGGGGGGGGACCCGAGCCGCCGGTCGCCGAGGCGCTTCGTGGCGTCTTTGTCCCCATCTGGACATCGGTTGCGGCGCTGGCCATCAGCCATGGCGTGTCGTTCGTGACGAATTTCATCGGCCGGCGCGAGTACGCGGGTACGACGCTGAGCGCCCTCATGAGCGCTCCGTATCACCGGATCGTGGTGATGCAGATCACGCTGATTTTCGGGGGCTGGATTATCCTGCTGATCAAGAGCCCCGTGGGGGCGCTGGTTCTGCTGGTCGCCATGAAAATGACCGTCGACTTCTGGGCGCACCGCAAGGAACGTCGCCGGATGCGAACATCTTCATGACTCGCGCGCGCTTTGAACAGCTGGTGGAGGAAGCGCTGCGCGGCATCCCGCGCAGATTTCGTGACGAGATGAAGAACGTTGCCGTCATCGTCGAGGATGAACCGCCGCCACATGTGCTCGAAGACATGGACATGGGGCCCGACGACGAACTGTTCGGGCTCTACGAAGGCACGCCCCTCCCCGAACGCGGCGCCAGCTACGGCAACACGCTGCCAGATAGAATTTCGATCTATCAGCTCGCCATCGAGCGAGCTTGCCTGGAAGAGGCGCGAACGGCGCGGGGCGCAGGGGACCCCGCAAGTGAGCGCCGTGGAGCGGGGCGGGGGGCCCCCGCGACTAACGACGATGAAAGCATCAGAATCTGCATCGCCGAGACCGTCATCCACGAGTTCGGGCACTACTTCGGGATGACCGAAGAGGAGATCGAGGAAATTGAGGAGAACTACTGGCGCGGCAGAGCTAAGGAATGAAGGTGAATTTCGTCTGATTCGTGATGGCGTTGGCCCATCCGAGCAATGAGGCGCCCGGGGGCCGGACGCTCGCGCTGATGCGCACGTAGTAGTCGCGATTCGGATCCAGTTTCGACGTCGGGCACACCGCTAACGCGTTCAGGGACGTCAGCCACTTCTTCACAACTTCCTCGTCGTCGGTTTCGATCGCTTCCTCGACGCGCCCGTCGACCATACGCGACAGATTGTGGCGCCGGGTGAGGTTGTCGTAGCGATCGCTCATCCCGATGACCCGGGTCGCGACGGTTCGATCGACCCACGCGGGAACGACCATACGAACATCAACATCGTAGGTGAATGTCGTGCGAAGGCCGCTCGCGATGGCCTCGCGCACCTCCGCGGTGTAGCCGTCGGTAAGTTCCACGGTGACGATGACCGCCTGATCGCGCACGATCGGAACGATGCGGATAGTCGTGGCGGCGCGAACCATCGCGCCGGCAACCACCAGCAAGGCCAAGCAAAAGAAAGAGAGTCTTCGCATCAATATCTTCAATATCTGAACACCACGGCCATCGTCGCGCGCCAGAACGCGAGTTGCTCGTCGGTCACGCTGACGCCGTTGAGTTCCCCGCTGCCTTTAAAGCTCCGGAAGTACCGCAGTTCCCAATTGAGCCCCACGCGATCGCTCAGAAATCCAGTGGCGCCACCACCGAGATCCAGGGCAGGCAGCGTGCTGGCGACCCGAAGAGTACCAAATCTGCCCTCAATTTGCGCGTGTATAATGCCGGCGCCTGCAACAAAGTATGGCCGAAGCGTGTACTGGAACAGCCGTCTGGGCACCGCCACGACGACATTGCCCGTCAGCGTAGTCGCGCTGCTCGATAACACCAGCTGCTCATCGGTCTCAAAGAACCCAGGCACGCGCGCCAGGTCGGCCTCGATCCCCAGAACCTCGCCCAGGACGCCTGCGTTTACCCCAAGAATGAAATGGGCACGCCCAGCAGCATTCTCGTAGTCCAGAAACGACGTGCTTCCACCGAACTCCACCCCGCCAAACGGCTTGATCTGCCAATCAGCGGACGCAGGCCGCGGAATCAGCACAACAAGACAAAGAATTCCCAGCCATCCCCGCACCTACTGCGCGCCTACCTTCGAAAACAGGTTGAGGAACAAGCGAGCGAAGGGAGACACTGTGACGTCGCCGTCAGCCAGAGGAAGAGGCCTGACCAGACGGTCGCTGTTGGCCAGCAGAATCATCGTGATCCCTTTTGTCGGCAGAGTGACCATGAGCGATGACCCCGCCCCCTGGTCGAGCCCAAACTGCCAGACGACAGGTTCGCCTCCAAAGGTCTCGACAAACCACCCAAAACCATGCGGGAGACGCTGCCCTCCCCTGCCCATGGGTCCGCGCCACGCCGCGCTGAGCGTGTCGGGCCGCACGATGAGCCCCTGTCGCAGCGCCACGTCGAATTTCGCGAGATCGCGGACGGTCGAGACGAGCCCGCCCGAGGGTGTCAGGGTTCTCGTCCCCCATTGAACCGCCGATGCCCGTCCTCTCGCATCGATGGCGTAGCCAGTCGCCTGGCGTTTCAGCACCCCCACGTAGCGCTCGCGATCGGATTGCGTCGGAATCCCCTCGTCCGGGGGCTCCAACTCGACGACGTCGGGACCAGGCACCGAGTCGACCATCGCAAACTGGTTCAGTGTGTTAGACAGCGTCTCGCGGAACGAGTCCTCGGTGCACGCGCGAATCGCCGCCTTCAGCGGGTCCAGCCGCTGGGGACGATAGCTGAACACGGGATTCTCTGCGCTTCCCGATGTATGCGTCAGCAACTGGCCTATCGTGGCATCGGCATCGGGACTCGTCGGCGCGAACTCGCCAATGCGATCGTCGAGCGACAGGCGCCGGTCTTCCACACACCGCAGCACAATCGACGCGGTCACGACTTCGGTCAAGCCCTCGACTGGGAAAGGGGTATCCGGCCTGACCGCAATCGTCGCGGCAATGTCCTGCTGGCCATATGCGTGCTCCCAGAGAATGCCGTCGGGGCCGACGATCGCCGCCGCCAACCCGGGAATTCCCACCTGCACACGGAGCGGCTCGAGATATTCCTGGAAGAGCTCGAAGACGAGGCCCTGCGCCGACGCCCCCGGGCGCAAACACAGCAAACCAAGCGTCAGGACAAGCACCAGGCGGCGCATAAATCGGCTCAGGGTCGAGGGGGGGGAAACCTGCCTAAGATTGTACGGGATATCTGCAAAAGCAGCTATTCTCCAGTACTAACCCTAGGCACACCTCGCAATCCTTGTGCTATCTTCACCGGATAAAGAAAGAGCCTCACGCGACTCTTATCAAGGAGACTGAATGATGAAGAAAGGCTTGTTCGTTCTTGGCGCTGCGGCCGCAATCGTCGCGGGCTCGGTCCTCGCAACCGCGCAGAATCCGCCGGCTGGGGCACCGCAAGGCGGCGGACGCGGTCCTGCCGCGCCGATGACATTTTTCGTGACGAGCGTTGGGGCCGGCGACGGCGCGAACCTCGGCGGCCTCGCTGGCGCCGACGCCCACTGCCAGAAGCTGGCTGCAGCCTCCGGCGTGGCGGGTGCCGAAGCGCGCACGTGGCACGCCTATCTGAGTACGCAGGGCCCGAACGCCGTGAACGCCCGCGATCGGATCGGGAATGGCCCCTGGGCAAACGCGCGCGGCGGCGTCGTTGCGACAAGTGTCGCTCACTTGCACGGCGATACCATCGAGCAGGCGCAAATGGGCAGCAACTTGACGAAGACGACAGCGATCACCGAGAAAGCCACGATGGTCAACGGTGCTGGCGGCCCGCAGGGCGTGCCGAACGAGCACGACATCCTCACGGGCTCGCGTCCGGACGGCCGCGCGTTCACGGATACAGCGGACCACACTTGCAACAACTACACGAGCGGTGCGGATGGACGCGGATCGGTACAGCTCGGGCACTTCGATCGCACCGGTGGCGGCAACGCATCGTGGAACTCCGCTCATGGCAGCCGCGGCTGCAGCCAGCCGAACCTCGTATCGACCGGCGGCGCGGGCTATCTGTACTGCTTCGCCACCAACTAGAGAACTCTAGAACCCTAGAACTCTAGAACCTTTGAAGGCCCTCGTCGAGCGATCGGCGCGGGCCTTCTTTCTTAACCTCACCCAATCACCTATCACCCAATCACTAACTGATTGGGCTTGTGCAGCTTGCGCAGCGCGTCGCTCGCAGTGAGATCGTCGACATGCAGTAGGGACATTCCCGCGTGGTGGGCGGCCCATCAGCTGGCGCGGTCCGCCGGCTCAGCCGATTCACATTGCGCACGAGCATGAATACGGCAAACGCCACGATCACGAAATTTAACGTCGCATTCAGAAACAGCCCATAGTTCAGCGTGGCTGCGCCGCTTGCCTTGGCTTGCTCCAGCGTCTGCGAGCCCTTGCCAGACATGTCGATGAACAGATTACTGAAATTGACACCGCCGACCAGCAGGCCGACTGGCGGCATGAGGATGTCGTCGACGAGCGACGCCACGATCTTGCCGAACGCCGCGCCCAGGATGACGCCGACGGCGAGATCGAGCACATTGCCCCGGAGCGCAAATTCCTTAAACTCCTTCAGCATGAAGTCCTCCATTAAGATAGTGACCGACTGATGACTGGAGCGCCACGGAGCGGCCCGATTGCCGAGCAGCTGACCGCCATGGGAGACACGCTCTTCCGCTGGCGGAGCTACGCGCCGCTGCTGCTGCTCCCTCTATTCCTCCTCACCCTCCTCGACGACCGACATCCCACGCCGTTTGCCTGGGAGGTCGCCTGCTTCCTCATATCGCTCTCCGGTCTCGTGCTGCGCGCATACGTCGTCGGTACCGCTCCCGACGGCGCGTCCACCAGAGGCACGGGGCAGCCAACCGCAGGCTCGCTCTCGACCCTGGGCGCTTACTCGGTCGTTCGCCACCCGCTCTATCTTGGCAATACGCTCGTGGCGCTCGGCTGCGCCCTGCTGTCAGGCACATGGTACCTTGCCGTGATTGTGATCCTGTTGAGCTTTATCTATCACGAGCGGATCGCCGCACGCGAGGAGTTGTTCCTCCGGCAGACGTTCGATGACCGATTTCTGGCGTGGGCGCGAGAAGTGCCGGCGATGATTCCGGCGTTCGCCAACTATCGCCCATCGGGAGTGCCCTTCCAGGTGCGCAAGGTCATCGTTCAGGAATCACACGGTCTGTGCGCCATCGGAACAGCGTTCCTCGTGCTCGACACCCTCGAGGATTCGATTCGCTTGCGCGCCTTTACGGTTGACGTTCGATGGCTGGGACTATTCGCGGCAACGCTGGTTCCCTTCCTCTACGTCGTCGCCACCAAGAGGATGGCGCGGCAAGTCGCCGGAACATGATGTCCACAAGGGTCCGGCTTGGCTCGGAGAAGCTGCTGACTTCTGGCGCGCTGAGCAACGCGCGTGTCGGCGTCGTTTCGAATCCGGCGTCGATTGATGCGGAGTTCCGGCACGTTGTCGACGCGTTTGCCGCGAGCCGGGACATGAAGCTCTCGGCGATTTTCGGACCGCAGCACGGGTTTCGATCGGACGTGCAGGACAACATGATCGAAACGGGCCACAGCCGCGACGCCAGGCGCGCAGTGCCCGTCTATTCTCTCTACAGCGAAACACGCGAGCCCACGGCCGACATGCTGCGAGGCCTCGACGCGCTCGTTGTCGATTTGCAGGATGTTGGATCGCGGATCTACACCTTCATTTACACGATGGCGAACTGCCTGCGCGCAGGCAGGAAGCACGGCGTACCTGTGATCGTGTGTGACCGGCCCAATCCCATCGGCGGAACCGGAATCGGCGGGCCGATGCTGCTGAAGGGGTTCGAATCGTTCGTGGGCCAGTTCCCGATTCCCATGCGCCACGGAATGACCATCGCCGAGCTTGCGCGATTCTTCAACGAGGCGTGCGGCATCGGCGCCGACCTGACGGTCGTGCCGATGGACCATTGGCAACGCCCGATGCACTACGACGCGACCGGTCTGCCGTGGGTGATGCCTTCCCCGAACATGCCAACGCTCGAAACGGCCGTCGTCTATCCGGGCACCGTGCTGTTCGAAGGAACGAACGTGTCGGAAGGCCGCGGCACGACGAGACCATTCGAGCTCATCGGCGCACCATGGGTCGATCCTGAATCGCTGGCTGACAGGCTGGCCCAGCAGAATCTGCCGGGCGTGTACTTTCGTGCGTCCGTGTTCGAGCCAACGTTTCAGAAACATGCCAAAGAGCCCTGCGGCGGCTGCCAGATCCACGTGCTCGATCGGAACAGCTATCTCGCCGTGCAGTCAGCGGTCGCGATCCTGATGGAGATTCGCTTGCAGAATCCCGGACGGTTCCAATGGCGTCAACCTCCCTACGAGTACGAGCACACAAAACTGCCGTTCGACATTCTGGCCGGGTCATCGGAACTGCGGCAGCAAATCGAGGCTGGCCTTCCAGCGCGAACGATCTACGACAGTTGGCGTGATGGATGCGATGCGTTCGCCAGGGAACGCCAGCCGTTCCTGCTGTATTGACGGTCGATGATGACGTTTACGAGTTCGATCTCGATTGTCGCCACCCCGAACCGGGTGCTCTGGGCGTTTTTCGACCCCGACGCGCTCGCAACCTGGTGGCAGACGGCGCGATCGGTGACGAGCCCGCGCGTGCTCGGCGCCTACGCCGTCGAATGGGCGCCGACGGAGTTCAAGGATGAGATGCTGGGCCGTCTTGGCGGCACGTTCCATGGCACCGTGATGGACTACAAGCCGGAGCGCGAGTTCTTCGTCGCCGGCGCATTCTGGCTGCCGCCCGATGGCAATCCGATCGGCCCGATGGGGCTCGAAGTGATCTGCGAGCCGCAGCGCACGCAAAACCCACAAATCACCCTGGTGAAGGTGACTCAGCGTGCCGACGAGGACAGTGAGCGCTGGAAACGTTACTACGAGCTGATCGCGCCTGGGTGGGAACGGGCGCTACAGTCGCTGAAACGGTACCTGGAGAGCAGAGAATTGAAGATTGGAACATTGTAGGATTGGGACATTGTTGTTGAATTGAAGATTCGTGCATTGGCGCAATGGTCAATCCAACAACAATCCTGCCATGTGATAGTGCTCCAATCGTCATTGCAGGTTTCAGTCAAAGCGTTGCAGGTTCACGAAGTTCTGATCCGCACGCTCCAGACGCGTGTTGGCGGCCATGAACACGACCACCGATCCGTGGGGCACGAGTCCTCGGCTTCGCAGCTCTTCTTTCAGCAGCGCGCCCGTCGTATCGACTTCCTTGCCCAAGCCGGTCGTCAGCGGGTGCACGCCTCGATAAATCGTCAAGTGACGCGCGATGACGTCGGTTTCCGTCGCGGCGAACACTGGCGTGCGCGGCCGCAGCGCCGACAGGATGCGCGCCGCATTGCCCAGCCGCGTGATCGCCACGATGGCATACGCCGAGCAGTGATCCGCCAGGGTCACCGCCGCCTCGCACACGGCCTGCGCATGGGGTGCCCGCGGCATGTCGACGGTCGGCACCATTGTCGGTTCGGATGACACGCGTGCTGAACCGATGCGCTCCGCCTCGCGGATGACCGCGTCGAGCGTTTCCACGGTCTTCACCGGATACAACCCGACCGCTGTTTCGCCTGCCAGCATGATTGAATCGACACCGTCGTCGACGGCATTGGCGGCGTCGCTGACCTCCGCGCGCGTCGGCCGCGGCTCAGTTCTCATCGATTCGAGCACCTGCGTCGCGACGATCACGGGCACTCCTGCCTGCCGGGCGCGACGGGTGATTTCCTTCTGCGACGTTGGCACTTTCTCGAGGGGAATCTCGAGACCGAGATCGCCGCGAGCCACCATCACGCCCTGAGACACTTTCAAAATGTCATCGAGATGCTCGAGTGCTTCGGGGCGCTCCAGCTTGGCGATCAGCGGTGTGCCCGGTGCGCCGGCCTCGGTGAGTATCCTGCGCGCATCCCACACATCGTCGCCGCTTCGAACGAAGCTGAGCGCAACCATGTCGACGCCGAGCTTGGCGCCGAACCGCAGATCGTCGATGTCTTTCGCTGTCAGCGCAGCCCCGGCCAGCGCGACACCAGGGGCATTGATGCCCTTGTGCTCGCCAAGAGGTCCTCCTTCGATCACGCTGGCAATCACTTCTCCCGCTTTCGCCTCCACGACCTCCAACTCGATCCGCCCATCGTCAATGAGCAGTCGACCGCCCGGGCGAACGTTCCGCACCAGATCGACATACGTCGTGTAGATGCGTTCCAGGCCTCCCTCGCCATCCCCGGCGACAATCCGAATCGTCTGG
This sequence comes from Vicinamibacterales bacterium, assembly GCA_023717525.1. Taxonomy (GTDB): domain Bacteria; phylum Acidobacteriota; class Vicinamibacteria; order Vicinamibacterales; family JAMQPK01; genus JAMQPK01. The sequence continues at coordinate 28,265 of JAMQPK010000065.1, forward strand.
CCTTCGCGCAGCTCGATCGGCTTGCCGTCCTTCAGCCGCCCGGTTCGGATCTTTGGCCCGCTCAGATCCTGGAGAATGCCAACGACCTTGGTTGCCTTCGCGGCTGCGGTACGAATGCGTCGAAACGTCTCGGCGTGCGCCTCCTGAGTGCCGTGTGAAAAATTCAGGCGGCAAATGTCCACTCCAGCGTGAATCATCTGTTCGATGATTTCGTCGCCCCGGCTGGCGGGGCCTATGGTCGCGATGATCTTTGTGTGCCGTATCGATCGATCAGTCATGTGGCCACAGCTTACAACGCCTTCCCCGATGCGGCGTACAATCGTCACGCAAATGGGCAATTTTGTCGACGGTGCAACACGTGTGCTGGTGCTCTCCGGTGGATCCGCCGTCGCATTGCAACTGGCGCGCACACTTCCCGCGGACGGAACGCTGATGCTTCTGGAGCAGGATGCCGAGCGCGGTGCGGCGGTGCGACAAACCTTCGCGGCAGCCGGGATCGCGGATCGCGCAAGCGTCATCATCGGCGAGCCAGCGCGCATACTCTACAAACTCGCCGGTCCCTTCGATTTGATTGTGGCCGATACCGATCGCAAGGTTGGTGATCCGCTGCGCCCAATGCTCGACAAACTCCTGGCCTCCGATGGACGGTTGACGACGCACGCGCGCATGGCGCTCGTGAGGATTAGAGAGCTGAACCCGACATTGAACGCGTTCATCGCGGTACTCGATACCGAGGTGGAGAAGGGGCCGCGCGTGGATGGGCCGCTGCGCGGGCTGCCGATCTCCATCAAGGATTTGATCGACGTGGAGGGCACGCCAACGACCGCGGCCTCAAACGCACGCGCGGGCCACATGGCCACCAGGGACGCGACGGTCGTCGAGCGGCTGCGGAATGCCGGCGCTGTGATTGTGGGCAAGACGAATCTTCACGAATTCGCGCTGGGTGTGACGAACGAGGAATCGGCGTTCGGACCGGCTCGCAATCCACACGATCCGCGTCGCTCTCCCGGCGGGTCGAGCGGCGGCTCGGCGGCGGCCGTGGCCGCTGGCATGTGCTGGGCCTCCATCGGCACGGACACAGGCGGCTCTATCCGGATTCCAGCAGCGGCGTGTGGGGTCGTCGGATTGAAGCCGGCAACCGGAGAGATTCCGACGACTGGGGTCTTCCCTCTCTCTGCCTCGCTCGATCATGTCGGACCGCTCGCGCACTCTGTAACCGATGCCTGGACCGTGTATGAGGTACTGAAGGCCGTCCCTGCATCACCGAAGGTGCCCGCACCCGTCCCGGAGATGCGCCTCGGCAAGCTCGGCGGTTACTTTCTCGAGAAGCTCGACGCAGGCGTTCGCAGGAGATTCGACGAAGCGATCGAACGCCTGCAATCGGCAGGCGCCACGGTCGTCGACCTCTTAATCACTCACGCGGCGGATATTCCAATGACGTACGCGCGGATCGTGTTGACCGAGGCGTTTGCCGTCCACGCGCCAATGCTTGCCAGCCAGGCATCGGGATATACGGAGGGCGTGCGTGCGCGGCTCGAAGCCGGACGCGAACTTACGCGCGAAGACTACGTGCAGGCACAGAAGGACCGTGCAACCTTTCGAGACAAGGTCGACAAACTGCTCTCGACATGCGACGCGATTGTCCTGCCGACGCTGCCGGTGCTCGCACCGACGATCGGCGTGAACACGATCGATGTCGGAGGCACGCGTGAGGATGTCCGTCCGATGATGCTCCGGTTGACGCAGTTGTTCAATCTGACGGGACATCCGGCCATTTCGCTGCCGTGCGGCACGAGCGAAGGACTGCCGTGCGGTTTTCAGATCGTGGGCCGTCGAGATGGAACGGTGGATCTGCTGCGGCTCAGCCTCGGGTGCGAACCCTACGTCAACCCAGATGCACGTGCACGCCGCGACCTTCCTGTTCCTTCACGAACAACGACAACATGAAGCTGACGAGACTGACGACCAGCGCACCGAGAAAAGCGGAGCCGAAACCGGTCACGTGGAATCCAAGGCCGAGGAGGTTCGACACCCAGCCCGCCAGCATCAGCACGAAAGCGTTGATGACGAAGGTGAAGAGCCCGAGCGTGAGGATGAGCAACGGAAACGTAAACAGCATCAGCAGCGGCCGCACGCTCGCATTCAGCACGCCGACGACGAGCGCAACAGCCAGCAGAGACCAAACAGACCCGCTGTAAGACACGCCCGGCACAATCTGGATTGCCACCCACAACGCCGCCGCATTCACCAGCAATCGCAGGGCAAAGTCCATATGCACTAGTATAGACGTCGCGGATGATTGCTCGGTTTTTTCACGCATGGGAACGTCGGCTTGCGTCGGTCACGAAAGATCGCCTGGTCCGCCCGTTCGAGTGGGGCCTCGACTGGATCGACGCCAACGGGCAATCACGGGGAGCGCCGCCCGAAGCCATCCTGCTCGACTGGGTCTCGCACGCATTAGCAGACAGTCCACGGTTTTTCGACACTCCAATCAGTGACGACTACACCTTCACACCGGCCGAGGCCGGCGGGACGGCCGGCGCCTTGTCGTTCCCAAGCGCGCTGCGGACACCCCATCCGGAAAACAACATCGTGCGCGCGCGGTACTTCCGCACGCAGAACACGGCCAAGGGACGCCGTGCTGTCGTCGTGCTGCCGCAATGGAACGCCGACGCCGATGGACACGTCGGGCTCTGCCACCTCTTGAACAAGTTCGGCCTCAGCGCGCTGCGCATGAGCCTGCCCTACCATGACGCCCGCAAGCCGCCGGAACTAAATCGAGCCGACTACATCGTCAGCTCGAACATTGCCCGCACGGTTCAAGTGTGCCGGCAGGCCGTGATGGACGCCCGGCGCGCCGTCGCCTGGCTGCAGACACAGGGCTACGAGCGGATCGGCATTCTGGGCACCAGCCTCGGATCGTGCCTTTCGCTGCTGACAGCCGCGCACGAACCGCTGATTCGCGCGCAGGCGCTGAATCACATCTCGCCGTACTTTGCCGACGTCGTGTGGCGCGGCCTGTCGACGCTGCATGTTCGGGCGGGCTTGAATGGACACATCGACCTCGATACGTTGCGGCGCATGTGGCTGCCAATCAGCCCCCAGGCCTACCTCGATCGAGTCACGGATAAAAAGACGCTCCTCGTCTACGCGAAGTACGATCTCACGTTCCCTGTCGATCTGTCGGAGAGCCTCGTGGGCGAATTTCAGCGGCGCGGCATTCCACACGAAGTCGCTGTCCTCCCCTGCGGCCACTATTCCACAGGAGTTGCACCGTTCAAGTATCTCGATGGGTTTGTACTCGCGCGATTTCTTGACAGGAACCTTTAGCATCGTCCATCGTCCATCGTCCATCGTCCTGCTAACCGCGATCTGTCCAGTCGGAGTTCTGCAAGTAGTTGATCCATCGCGTCAGCATTTTGCCAAGATGGTCATAGGCCTCGACCAAGTCCGAATGCTCAGAGGGCGAGAGCAGACCCTTGGTGACGCACGTGTGGAGATGACCTATCGATTCGAGAACCGAGCCGCGCGCTCGGCCAAGATAAACCGCGAGGTGCCGATCGGTCAGTTGTCCGAAGCCCTCGGCAATCAGTGGGCCGACGCGAGTTGATGATCGCGACAGCTGATCCTTCAGGTTGAGTTCCCTGCTGAAAGCCGGCCGCTTGAGGATGGCAGAAATTGCATCGCTGGCCTTCATCGCCTTCTGATAGGCACGCACATCCTGGAGGTTCTTGGGCACGACTTCGAACTTGGCGCATAACACGTGCCCGGTCTCCACGCGGGACGATGGACGATGGACGATCGACGATCGACGATCGACGATGGACGATCGACGATCGACGATCCCGTCTACAGATAATCCAGCAGCCCAAGCAGCGCGTTGTAGATGACGCGGGTGAGTTCGAGGAACAGCGGCGTCAGCGTGCCTTCGCTGACGGCGTCGGCGACCGTCACCGGATCGGAGAGGAGCAGCCAGATGAGCGCCGCAGCAAACACCGCGGCCACCAGCGCGATGCCGGCCGAGAGGCTCACGCTGATGCGAGATGACGCCATAGCCCCTACAGACGTGGCAAGAGCGGAACAGGTTCCCCGAGACCCGCTGCGGCGACCAACGGCGCCACGATCGACGAATCGGCGACGAGGGCGATGCCGAGACGATCAGGGTGCAGATGCGCCAGCGCCGCTTGTCGAACGTGATCCACGCTGACCTCTCCCACACGCGTCGCGAACATGTCGAAATAGTCGTCCGGAAGCTCGTAGAGGACCAGCTGAGCCAGGGCCCGCGCCACCTGCTCGGCGGTTTCGAAGTTGCGGGGGTAGCTGCGGGTGAGCGCAGCCTTCGCCACGTCCACTTCCTCCTGGGTCGGTGGCTTCTCAGCGCGAATGGCGTGAATCGCCGCCAGCGATTCCCTGACCGCTTCTGCCGTACCATCGCTCTGCACGCTGGTCTGCAGCATGAACGGCCCGCGCCCGCGCCGGAAATCGAACGCTGTGCGCGCGCCGTAGGTCAGGCCTTTTTCCTGCCGCAGCTTCATGTTAATCCGGCTGACGAACTGCCCGCCAAGGACCATGTTGAGCACGATGAGGGGATGGTAGTCGGGCGTGCTCCTCGCCAGGCCGACCTCGCCGATGCGGATTTCGGTCTGCGCTGCGCCGTCTTTGTTGACAAGCACCAAGCGGTGCGGAGGCATGGGAGGAGGAGGTGCAGCCGCCGCGTCGTGCATCGCGTCAGACTGGCCTGCGGCCCAGCTTGTAAAGAGATCGGCGGCCAGGCCCTTGAATTCCGCGGCGTCGATATCTCCCGATGCGAGGAGAGTGGCATGCGCGGGCACATACCACGCAGCGTGGAAGCGCCGAACCGTATCAATGCTGAGCTGGCGCAGCGAGTCTTCCGTGCCGAGCGCCATATGCGCATAGGGATGCGACCCGTACACGAGCTGCATGAAAGCGCGGTCGGCAATAGCCGACGGCATGTCGCGGATCTGCACCAGGCGCGTCAACCGGAGCTGGCGGACACGCTCGAAGTCGTCAGCCGCAAGTCGCGGGCGAATCACGCAGTCGGCCATCAGTGCGAGCGCCGGACCCGCAAATTTCTTCAACGCGGTGACCGACACCACCGTGGCATCGGCCGACACATCGGTATCGAGATGTGCGCCGATACGCGCGAACGCCGCGTTGACGTCAATCGCAGACAATGTGCCCGTGCCCTCGTCGAGCATGTCAGCCGTAACGGCGGCGAGTCCTTCATGTCCTTCGAAGTCGGCCGCTGATCCAGCCGGGAGCACCAGGACGAAATTCACCACCGGCAGGCTGCGGTGCTCAGCCGACCAGAGGACGAGTTGGTTCTGGAGGCGATCTTTGTGGATGTCCGCGAAACGGAACCGCGGCGGAGGGCCGATGGCCGGCAGGCGCGAACGGTCGGCGCGTGTCGCCCGGCTCACGACACCACCGCGAGGTCCGAATGCGGTAAGCCCAGTCCTGATTTGCCCTTCGGTACCACGCTCAGTGCCAGCCGGTTGTTTTTCAAAAGGTACTTGTTGGCCGTGCGATGCAGCTGCTCTCTGGTGACATTCGCGTATCGCTCCAAATCGCGCTCGAAGTAGCCCGGATCGTCGAGAAACACACTGTACGCATTCAGCTGATCGGCCTTGCCGCCGAAGCCGCCGAGTGTCTGCAGCCGGTACACAAACTGCGCCTCCACCTGCGCATGAGCGCGTTCCATTTCGTCAGCCGTCGGACCTTCGGCGAGCAGCGTCATCATCTCGCTCGTGATTGCGGCGTCGAGCTCCTCCAGGTTGTGCCCTGGTGCCGCTGTGGCCACGACCTGCCAGAAGCCGCCGAGCTCACGTGAGTTCTGGAATGCCATCACTTCGCTTGCGATTCGGCGCTCGTAGACGAGCGTCTTGTACAACCGCGACACCTTGCCGTTGGCGATCAGGTCCGAGAGCAGATCCATCTCTGCGTCACCTTCGGTGAACATCGCCGGCGAGTGCCACGCGAGATAGAGGCGCGGGAGTTCCACGCGATCCTCGAGCAGCAATCGGACCTCCGACCGGAGATCTGCTTTGGCGTCGATGGCGCGGGGCTTCGGACCAGGCGGGATCTCTTCGAAATGCGTTCGCACCCGGTCAACAGCATCGGCCGTCTCGATGTCCCCGGCAATGACCAGCGACGCGTTGGCAGGATGGTAGTACGTCTGAAAAAACGCCCGTACGTCTTCAAACGTTGCGGCATTCAGATCCGAGGTCTCGCCGATCGTCATCCAGTGATAGGGATGCTCGGGCGGAAACAGGGCGGCCGTGATCGCCATTGTCGCCAGACCGTAGGGGCGGTTCTCGTAGTTCTGCCGTCGCTCGTTCAGCACAACGTCGCGCTGATTCTCGAACTTCTGCACCGTCAGGGCCGGAAGGAGGTAGCCCATGCGATCGGACTCCATCCAGAGTGCGAGGTCGAGCGCATTGGTGGGTACGACCTCCCAGTAGTTGGTGCGGTCCGGGTTGGTCGATCCGTTCAGTGACGCTCCCGCCTCCTGGAGAGGATGGAAGTACCCTTTGTCGTAGTGCTGGGAGCCTTCGAACATCAGATGCTCGAACAGGTGGGCGAAGCCCGTCCGGCCAGGGCGCTCGTTCTTCGACCCGACGTGATACCAGAGATTGACGGCAACCATCGGTAGCCGGCGATCTTCGTGCACGACGAGGCGCAAACCGTTGTCGAGCGTATGTTGAGTGAACGGAATATTCATGGTCAGCGTCAGCAGACCAACGACCAACGACTGGCACTAACGACTAAGGACTAACGACCAACGACTATTTGTTGTTTGTAGCTCGCGATCGAAATCTCCGCGGCGACGCGTTCTGCGGCTGCCATAAAGGCCTTCACCGCCGGCGAGTTCGGCTCGCTCATCAGCAGCGGTACCCCGGAGTCGCTGCCCTCGCGAATCGGCTGGTAGATGGGAATGCGGCCGAGGAACGGTATGTCCAGCTCCTCCGCCATCCTTTGTCCGCCACCGGTGCCGAAAATGTCTGATTCATGATGGCAGCTCGGGCACACAAAGTGGCTCATGTTCTCGATGATGCCGAGCGTCGAGATGTTCAGCTTCTGATACATCCTCACGGCGCGGCGGCTGTCGGCCAGCGACACTTGCTGCGGTGTCGTCACCACGATCGATCCTGCAACCGGCACCGTCTGGCTCAGACTGAGTGCCACGTCACCCGTGCCGGGCGGCATGTCGACGATCAGGTAATCGAGATCGTCCCAGCGCACCTCACGGAAAAACTGCTGGATCGCGCCATGCAGCATCGGTCCACGCCAGATCACCGGGGCATCGTCGGACGTCATAAAGCCCATCGACACGACCTGGATCCCGTATTTCTCGGCCGGAAGGATCTTCTTGCCGTCGGTCGTCAACTGCGTCTTGAGGCCGAGCATCATCGGTACGTTGGGGCCGTAGATGTCGCCGTCGATGATGCCGACGCGGCTGCCGCACTGCGCCAGTGCAATGGCCAGGTTCACCGCGACCGTCGTTTTCCCGACACCGCCTTTGCCGGCGCCGACGGCCACCACATTCTTCACGCCTTCCACCGGTGCACGGCCGGCTTCCGGACCTGCCACCGCGCGAACGCTCGCCGTCATGCTGACGTCAACCGCCTCCACGCCGCCGACCGCCCTTGCGGCCGCGAGCGCCTGGTCCCTCATTTGATCCTTGACCGGGCACGCCGGCGTCGTCAGCTCGATGGTGAAGGCGACCTTCCCGCCGTCAATCCGCAGGTTCTTGACGAACCCGAGCGTGACGATATCCTGATGCAGATCGGGATCTTTGACGACTTTCAGCGCCTCCAGAATGGCGTTTTCAGAAACCATAACCTTATAAGTGTAGCGTGGATCGCGCTAGCTCAGGACCACACGCACTTCGACGCGTGTGGGCGACGCCGAGGGAGCGGAAACGGAAAGAGAAAAACGATCGCCGTCCTGCACGCGCGGAGGCACGACGAGCCGTACGGGATGACGCGCCAGCGCTTCACCGGTGCCGTCGCAACTGGCACACGGCTCCGACCAGATTTCGCCGCAGCCACCGCAGGGCACACACCACTTGCGCACGGGCACGTCGAGAGGCACGGTCACGCCATCAAACGCCTCGCGCGCTGACAGACGCAACTCGGCGAGCAAGTCGCCTCGATCCTCGGGCTCGGTGCCGTCAAACGCCTCGCGCATCCGTTCAACGAGCGCGCGCAGCGATGGAAAATCGATCGCCACTTCGTCGTCGAACCAGCCGCGCGGGCGAACGGAGAAATCCTTCATCGACACTCGTACGATAGGTGCGGGGTCCCGCCTTGTCAAGGCACGGGGCGGGTGCTAGCATCGATTCAAGAGTGCCCACGAAAGAATGTCCGATGTGCGGCGAACACATGCGGCGTGTCGTACGTGAGCAGGTCGATCGCGTGCCGGGCACACGCGAGACGCGCGTGAAGCAGATCGCCGAATGGATCTGTCCCGAATGCGACTACTTCGAGGAAGCCGACGACGACTCGTAAAGCGACGAGGTGATCTGCTGGAGAATCGGCCGGAACAGGGCCGAAGAAGGGGCCGCTAGCGGGCGCCGAGCGTCAACAGCACTTCTTTGCGGAGCGCGTCTTCGAATTCCTCGAAGTTCAACGCAGTCTCGCATTCGTCACACAACACTTCGAACACGGCCGGACGGCTTTCTTCAGACACTTCCACGCGCGAATCTTCCAGGTGCACGACGTGCATCTGGAGCGTCTTGACAAGAAAGTTCTGGCTATTTCCACAACTTGGACACGTCAGGGTCACTCTTTGCTCCTCGGCGTGGGATTGTACGAGATGGGTTCCGGATAAAGCAACGATTACTTGGATTTCTTGCGAAGTTCGCGGTTTTGCCCGGAAAAATGGTTATAAAATGCCGCTCATGGCTGAATCGGTGACGACCGCGGCGGGCACGTTCGAGATCCGGAGCGAGGCTCACGGGCCGCACTGGGTCGCATGGCTCTCGCGCACGGCCGATGGAGGGCCAGAGAAATCGATACTCATCGTCGGCCAGACGCAAGCAGAAGCAGAGGCGCGCGCCCGCAAGTGGGCCGAGCGCCAGTAGCTAGTCTTCCTCGAGCTCCTCAAACTCGATCTCGCTCGCGACGGCCGACGGAACGGCTGTGACTCGTCCCATCACGTGCTCCATGAGGCAACAGTACGTCCCCTTGGCCTCGAGCGACACGATGCTCAGGCCAGGATCAAGGGTGCGGTGCATGGCTGCCACGCAACCGCATGGCAGCGGCTTGAATGCTTCGAACTCGAACTGCGACGTCACCGGCATGTACTCTTAGACTGACGCCGGCCCGTTTTGGTTGCGACCAGCGTAAACGAGCTTCCCTTCCACATCCGACCCTGGGAAGAGCGCGCGGGCGGCTGCCAGGTACGCCTCGAGCTGCTGCTCGTGCGCGGCGAGGGCCTTCCCCGTTTTGAGCTCGAGCACAATGACGCCCCCATTGCGCCGCCGGATCAGGCAGTCGAATGTTCCGCGAAGAATCGTTTGCGATCCCGCCTGGCGAAGCGAGAAGGGCACCTCGAACATCGCGTCGCCGGAGGCAAGAGCATCGGATAACGCACGCTGCGAGCACAGCGCGACGTACGCATCGTGGGCCCGGCCCATCAACCCATCGAGATCCTCCGCATCGGATGCCTCGCCATCTCTAAGCAGACGCGTAAGCTCCTCAATCACGGCCAGGCGCCCTCCAGGGAGTCCGGCAAGCGCGGCTCCATGCCGTTCGAACAGGCGGTGGACCAACGTACCGGCGAGGCTCTGGCTGGCGGCGTCCGATTGCTGCGGGCGAGAATCAACTCTCTGAGGAACGAGCGCGTCGGTGACACCAATTCGCGGCAGCGCGAGCGGGTCGCTCATCGGCCCGAAGTCGTCGGCAGCTTCGATAGCGGAATCCACAGCTGCCCTCGTCGTGATGCCAGTCGCGTTCGACTGCCCTTCGGCCACGGTCTGTCGGAGCACGCGCAGCCTATGCGTCCCTCCCGAAGTGCCGACCCACTCCAGCACATCCGGCGATGCCGGCGCAGCCGCGGCCTCGAACTTGGCGCGAAGGCTGCCAGGCAGCACATCGCCGAGGCTGCCTCCCCACACGCGGAATCTCCCCTCTTTCGCTTCCGAGGCCAGATACAACCGATTCTTGGCGCGCGTGAGCGCAACGTAAAGCAGGCGCTTGGTCTCTTCGCGATCCCTTGCCTTGGCGTCGTCGTCCGCTTCAGACTGAAAGTCGCTGACGCTCAACCAGGCTCGCCCGCCCTCGGGATCGGAGACGACGCGGATGGGTGACCGTCGCCCCCCGGTGCCTTTGCTGAGATTGACGACGAACACGACGGGAAACTCGAGCCCCTTTGCCGCGTGAATCGTCATCAGACTTACGGCGTCGCCAGCGTCGATTACGGCGTTCGACTCGTCGCCGGACGTCAGCCGCTCGAGGTGCTCTGCCAGCCTCGACATCGTCGTGTATCCACGATTCTGCACACGTCGAATCATCGTCCGGATCTTCTTCAGGTTCTCGCGCGCCTGCCTTTCTCGTGGCCCCCGCGTCTCGAACGCGTAGGCGGTCTCTGTGAGGACCAGTTCCAGCACCTCGGCCGGAGGCAGCCTGTCGACCAGGCTCAGCCAACGAGCGACACCCTCCCGAGCCCGTGCGAGCACGGCCCGATCTTCGTCGCCCAGACGCCCGATGTCTGGCGGCCGCTCGCCGCTAATGGCCGTCGCCAGATTCGGGGCGAGAACCTGCAGTGCCGGATCGGAGAGTCGAACGAAACGCGATCGAAGAAATGCCGCTGCGCGCAGGTTGGAATCCGGCAACGCCAGATATCGGAGCAGTGCCAGGACGTCCTTGATTTCATCGGCCTCGAAGAAACCCAGCCCCTTGTAGACGTACGACGGAATCTGGCGCCGTTCGAGCGCCTTCTCGAACTCCTGATGGCCGTCCTTGGTACGGAAGAGGATGGCGATGTCCCGCGGCGAAAGGCCAGCGTCGCTGACCAGGCGCTGGATTTCGGCAGAGACGGCGTCGGCGCATGCTGCGAGCGTCGGCGCCGCGACAATTCCAAGTCCGCCTTCATCGGTGGGTGGGGGGACATCAGGTACTGGGAAACGGTCCGGCTCCGAGAAGCGAAATGCATCTCTTCGCGACGGGTCCTTCTCCATTTCGGCGAACAGGTCGTTCATGAACGCGAGCAACTGCGGCACGGCGCGAAAGCTCTTCGAGATTGCCCGCCGCGAATCGCTGTCGATCCGCAGCGTGTCGACAAACCCCGCAGCGTCTTCCATCACCGCCACATCCGCATCGCGGAATCCATAGATCGATTGCTTCCTGTCGCCAACGAGAAAGATGGAAGGAACCAGGGGTGCGTTCTCTGCGATACCTCGGCCTTCCCCCCACGACCTGACGAGAAGCGCCACCAGCAGCCACTGCGCACGGCTCGTGTCCTGGAATTCATCCAGCAACACGTGGTGGTAGCGGCCCTCGAGGCGATAGCGGCTGCGCGCAAACTCATCCATCTGCGCAAGCAGGATCAGGGCGCGCGCGAGGACTTCCGAAAAATCGAGAACGCCATGAGCATCCAGCGTCCGTTGGTACTCCCGGAGTGCGATGGCATACGTGCGCCTGACACCTCGCGACAGAACGGCGTTCAGATCCCTCCTGAACCCCTTCAGCACGTCGGCCACTTGCGGCCCTGCGCGCTGAATGTCGTCCAGGTGCGCTTTCCATGCCGCCTTCGAACTCGCATGCGTCTGCACGTAGCTGTTACTGAACCGCTGCCGCGGTTTCTTCCCCTCGACGAGAAAATGATCCTCAACCCTCTCGAGCACTCCGCGTGCCAATCCGGTCGGCGGCGTGACGCCGCTCGCGACGAGCCGCAGGTCCGCCATCAATAGCTGGTACCGTCGATGCCCCACGGGGCCATTGGTCACGAACCGTTCGAGGCCTCCCGTCATGCCGGCAAACACGTGCCGCAGACGATCGAACGCCTGCTGGCACGCGCCTTCAGCAGTGAGATCGCGTGGCCCCAGCTCCAGCGCACGATCGAGCGCATCTTCGACAACGAGACGCCGGTAGATCATGCTGGTGAGCCCTTCGCGCAGGCGTGATTCTCGAAGTTCGGCAAACAGCAGGCGGACGTAGTCGTCGTCCTGCGAGAGCCCACGGCTGATGTCGAGCGCACGATCGAGGGCCTCCTCCATCAGGCGCGGCACCTGGGTTTCGTCGGCCATCTCGAATCCGGGGTCGAGGTTGGCCTCGAGCGGGAATTCATGAAGCAGGGACAGGCAGAATGCGTCGATCGTGCCGATCGCAATATCCCCAGAACGTTCGCGCACGGTACGCCAGAGCGCACCATCTTCCAGCGGGGACTCGGCACGTCTGCGGAGCTCGGTCAGAATGCGGGCGCGCATTTCGGCGGCGGCCTTCCGGGTAAACGTAATGGCGAGAATGTTCGCCGGATCGACGCCGTGGCGCAGGAGGTTCAGGTAGCGCTCCACCAGGACGTGCGTCTTGCCCGTCCCAGCGGAGGCCTCGAGGACGACGTTGTGCAGAGGGTCAACGGCGCGCTCCCGTGCATCGGCGTCAGGAAGGGGTACGGCACCCGGCGCCTTTTCATCCTCGAACGGCAGCCACTCAGACATCGCCCACGTAATCCTTCCGGCACACCGCCACGTGCGGACAGCGCGTGCAGAACATGATGTCGGACGGCCGAGGCGGGAATTCACCTCTCTCGATGGCGTCGATGGCCGTCAGCAGCCGCGTCTGCGCCTCACGAAGCGTCGCCTCCTTGTCCTTGTCGCGCCCGAGCATTGAAACGAATCGGCGGTCGCCAGCAAACGCGATGTATCCCGCCTGGCCGAGCGCCCAGGTTTCTCCTCTCGCACTGTGAAGGTACTGGACCGCGCAGACGCTGTAGATCGGAAGCTGCAGCGCCAGCTTCCGGTCTGGCGGATGACCATGCTTGTAATCAATGATGCGAAAACTACCGTCCGCCAGCAGATCGATCCGATCGGCCTTGCCTTTCAGGGAGACCCGCCTGCTCTCGTTCTCCGTCCGAATCTCGAACTCACCGCTGAGCGCCTGCTCGAGAAGACGTTCGACGACGGGCGTTTCCCATTCCGCCTCGATCTGAAAGACGGCTTCCGCCAGTCCCTCATCGGCGGCCGAACCGAGCAGTCGCGTCCGCTGCACGGCCGCCTCGTCGGGTGCCAGCCGCTCGAGCAGCGGCTCGACGATTTCGCGGAAGACCACGCGCGCGTCCTGCAGATTCTCTGGCGTGATGGCGCCCAGTCCACGCCGGTTCCACTGCTCGAAGAACGTCTGAAACACTTCGTGCACGAAGATGCCAAGCTTCTGGGGTGTCAGCGTGGCTTCGTCTTCCGGGTCCTCTTCAAGCTTAAGTACCCTGTCGGCAAAGTAGCGGAACGGACACTCGAGGTAGCGTTCGAGCGAGCTCACCGTATAGGCGGCAGGCTGAAACGGGGACGCTGCACCGTGGAACTGCGCGCTCGAGGCCTCCGACCGGCGCATGCGCAGGTGCAGCCAGCCGGCCGCATCTCCCACGACAGCTGACGGAACCACCGGGTGGCGGCTCAACGCCTCGTGGATGAAGATCCTGCCGGCAGGTGTCGAGGGCCCTTCAGTCTGACTCTGGCCAGGAGCTACGCTCTCCTCAAGGAACGCGCTCGGGGTCACAATCGAATCATTCTCGAGCTCAAAGGTTGACAAGTGAACCTGCCTGCGCGGCAGACGCAGGAGATCGTGGAAGGCGGCCCGTTCTCCTGCGAGAGCCACACGCGAGTCCGGCCAGTCGAGCTGGCTAAGCAGTGCCGGCGGATAGAAGATGCTTTTGCGGGCTCGTGCTGGCCACTCCCCATCGATGAGGCCGACGAGAAAGATCTCGTCGAACTGGCCGTAGCGCGCCGCCTGCGCATCCAGTACCTGCACGCCGTGTGTGCCAGTACGAGGCGCAAACGTCTGGCCCTCAATCCATCGGCGAAGCATGCCGGCCACCTCCGGCAGAGACACGCTCTCATCATCGAGTTGCTCGTGCGCCAGGCGAAGCGCTTCCACGGCAGACAAGATCGCCCCCCGTGCGCGCAGATGTCGTTCCCGCAAGGGGTCATCCAGCAGCGGCAGATTGTCGTGCGCCGACAAGAACGCCCGCAACGCGACCAACTGCGCCGACGGCCTTGCCGTTTCCGCGGCCAGCTCGCTCAATTCCGTGGCCGCGGCCGCCGCGGCCTTCGCCGCTCGACCGGCCGGACCCCGGGCCGCCTCGGCGAACGCTTGCAGCCGATCGAAGCTTCCCAGGTAACCGGTGTCGCTCATGGCGCGATTCAACGCCGCGATGTCTCCCCTGCCAATGGTTCTGCCGTCTGCCTGAAACTCCAGGTGCGGCGACGAGAGCAGGGCCACGACGGGCTCCCTGGTAAATTCGGACGCCACGAACTCGAAGACAACGTCGAGCGTCGCGGCGTAGGGCTCCGCAGCCAGGGGAAGCGCGTCAAACGTCTGGTACGGGATGTTCGCGTCGGCGAATACATTGCGGGCAAGGTACACGTAGGGCAACGGACGCTTGAACACCACAGCACTGCGCTCGAGCGGCGCGGCAACGGACACGCTTGAGGTCTTCAACTTGACCGCGACACCAGACAGTTCGTCCTCGCGATCGCGACAGATCGAGAAGGCCCGACCCGCGAGACTCTCAGAAGCGTCGCCGGCCGGAACATCGCCTTCTTCGAACCCCGGCATGAACTTCTGCAGGCGGTCGAACAGGCCTGCGGCGATCGTTCCCTGAGTCGCGACGATATCAACCTTCTCCAGCAGCGGTGTCCGCGTCAGCAGTGCGAAGTCGGCCGGCCACAGACCTGCCTGGTCGGTTGCCTGTTCCCCTGTCGTCACAATGAGGTGACGCAGCGGCCTGGCTGGTTCACTCTCTAGCAGGAGTGTGCGCAGCGCGTGCTCGTCGACCCGTCCAGTTGCGGCAAGCCGCGACTCGTAGCCACGGAACGCCGCCGCAAGAAACACGGTCTGACGAAGCAGCCGATCGGCCCCTCGATCGACGTCGGCGTCGCGCCGCAGGTCTCCGCTCAGCAACCGCTCGAAGGAATCGACAGGCACGTCTCTGCGGCGGAGTTCATCGTAAAGACCAAGCATCTCCACGAGCAGGCCAGCGCGCAGGCGGAATGGCGGATCGCCGGAAACCCGGGCCACCTCGCGAGACGAAGCCTTGAGCAGGACCTCACGCTCGAGATCGCTCAGCCGCCGCGGCGGATGAGGAAGACGGGTGTGCATTTCTTCGTACCATCCCGACCTCGTGAGGATGAGCGGAAGCAGCAATGCGCGATCCGCCACCGAACTCGACTGCAGAGCATGATTCTCGAGCGTGCGGCGCAATTGATCGGCTGCCGCAGCCGTCGGTACGATCACCGCACAGCTCCGCAGGCGCATGATGTCGTCGTAGTCGGCGAGAACGCGGATGGCGCGTTGGAACTCTTGAAGATTCGCGACTCTGAAGAGGCGCGTCTGGCGGGGAGTAATCACCTGGCCTGAGGAAGTTTGACGACCGCTTCCATGTCCTCCTGAGCTTTGGCGAACAGTGTCATCGAGCCAGCCGCGGCCGATGAAGCGTCCCACGCCGATCGGATCTCGCCGGAAGCCACCGCCGAGCGGCGCGTGCGCACGGCGTTGTCGGCAAGCGTCAGCGCGCTCACGAGCAGCGCGTGCGCGGGCGACAGTTCCTCGGGAACGCTCACAGTACTGAGCAGCTTCGAGCTCGAACCAATCCCATCGAGCAGCATGACGAGGTCGACCGGCTCCGAGCCAGCCAGCCGTTTGATGCTGTCCAGGTCGCGCTGGGCGCGTGCGAGCGCGTTGATAGCGGGCGCAATTGCGCTCAGATAGGCGCGATACTCGCCGACACGCTCCTTCCAGCGATCGCGCACCAGCCGCAACTGCCTGGCGGCATCCAGCTGAACCTGTATGTCCGCGAGCAGCGCGTTGACCGTGTCGGGCCGCTTTCCTCCAAGACGGGCGTCCCGTTGCCGCACCGAGTGAATGAGACCTTCGACACCCCGGACGTCGGCCTGAGCGGCCGCAACGTCCGCGCGTTTCAGCATCGAAGAGGCCAGCGCGCCGTACCGCTTCTCGATGAGCGCCTCCTCTTTCAAAGCCCATGCGGTCCACGACCGTGTGGTCGCTGCCCACGCACCAGGCAACATGTTCGTGGGATTGTCGATGGCGGCCACGACAGCTTTCAGCAACGAGACACGATCGGTACCGATGTCGGCGATCTTTGCCACCGCGACGGCCTGCGCGATCGACTCCTTGGCCGTGGGATTCGGCAAGAGGTCTGCAGCGGGCGCGGGCGCCAGCGGCGCCGACTCGGCGACCAAATCAATGGCAAAGGCTGTTTCCCCAGCCGCGGCTCTCATGCTGGAGATGGCTTCGTCGAGCATGCCGAGAATCTCGCGTACGTCGCCGGCACGGTAGCCAAAATGGTCGCGCGGCCACGACGCCAGCCGCCGTCTGGCATCAACCGCCATCCTCAGACGGGCCTGGGGATCCCTATTTATGACGATAGCGTTCAGGACCGCCGCCACTTCTCCGGTGAGACTCGCGTAGTCGGCCTCGGCGTTCGTGGCCACGTAGTGCGTGTACCGGGCAGCCTCGGCATATTTAGCGGTCGCCGGCCAATTGATCGCGGCAGCAGGGATGTTGACCACGTGGAGATTCGGTTCGGTCGTCACATCCTCTGCGATGGCGCCGATCGGCATGGAAAAAATCACGCGATCGCCGACCCGTGCGTACTCGCCATAGCTGACGATTGTCGTGCCATCGTTCAGAAAGACGCGAAACAGCGTGACCGTCTCGGCGCGAGCCGACGGAACCCAAATCAGGAGTGCCAGTACGGCCAGCGAGAGTCGGACTCTCATGCTCATGAGCGGTTTCAGAGTAATTGGGCTGTCCAGTTCAGTCAAGCGAACCGGATGTGTGGAAAACCTGTTGATGGAGCGTGAATTTCCTGTGGAGTAAACGACACCGAAAAATATTTTCGCCAGGATCGCTCCTGAATCATCTCCAAATCGACAAAGAACGTCGCCTTCGTACTTCCCTTCGCTTGCGTCTCATCTCAAGGCGCGTAGAATTCGACGCTGCTCCCCGTGCAACATCGGTTTGAAAGAATCATCGCAGGCCGGTGTTACCTCATTGAGGTGACATTCGTGGCCGAAAAGCGCTGGCGCGCCGTGATCGCCCGGCTTCCGGGCGTCCCCACTGCCATGATGCCGTTCTATGGCGAGACGCCCGACCAGGCGGCGGCCAACCTGGGCGACTGGCTCGACCGCGCCCACCAGCACCAGGGGAGTACCGTATAGTAGGAGGCGCGTTGCCAATGGGCATGCTGCGCCGCTTCAAGAACCCTCCTGTTTTTGCGCTCGTCCTGACAGCCGTGCTGCTCGGTGCGCTGGGCGGCATCGACTCGTGGGCCGACAACGACCTCCCACGCATCAAGTTCCTCGCAACCGGCGGCACCATCGCCACACGTGGTGGAACCCGCCTGAGCGCCGAGGAGGTGCTCGAGATGGTGCCCGGGCTGCAGAAGTACGCGCGGCCAGAGCCAGAGCAGTTCGCGAATATCGCCAGCACCGCGATGACACTCGATCAGTGGGTTCAGCTCGCCAATCGTATCAACGCCGTGTTCGATGCCGATGCCGGCCTCACGGGCGCCGTGATTACCTCCGGCACAGATTCGCTCGAGGAACTGGCCTACTTCCTTCACCTGACCGTGAAAACGACCAGGCCGGTGATTGTCGTCGGCTCGATGCGGAATGCAGGTGCGCCGGGCTTCGAAGGCTCCGCTAATCTTCTCGACGCGTTTCGAGTGGCTGCCTCAACGGAGTCGAGGGGCAAGGGCGTCCTGGTCGTGCTGAACGACGAAATCAATTCGGCGCGCGAGGTCACCAAGACGGATGCGCTGCGCCTTCAAACGTTCCAGAGCCGGCCCTACGGCATCCTGGGCGTCGTCGATCCCGATCGAGTGGTCTACTACCGCGAGCCTGTGAAGCGGCACACACAAAAGACCGAGTTCGACGTGGCTGCGCTCACCGGCCTGCCGCGCGTCGACATCATGATGTTCTACCAGGGTGCTTCGAGCGATCTCCTGCGTGCTGCCGTCGACGCGGGCGCCAAAGGCATCGTCATCGCCGTGGCCGGAGCAGACCTTACCGGCGGGTCGCTTGCCCCCGGCATTGCCTATGCCTCACGACAGGGCGTGATGATTGTTGCCGCGACGCGCACGGGAAGCGGACGCATCGCTGCCCTCTCGTCGAATCGCGTCCGCGAAGGATTGATTGGCGGCGAAGATCTCACGCCGCTGAAAGCGCGGATCCTTCTGATGCTCGCCCTCACCAGGACCCACTCGCCTACCGACATTCAGAGGATGTTCACGGAGTACTAGACTCAACTCGCCGTAGGGCGGAAACGTGATCGGAGCGGTGCCGACATCGTCAGATCCACGCCGCCGCCAGCTTTCCGGGTCGCGATGATCGCCATCGCTCCAGGAAACGACTCGACCAGCTTCAGTCCCGCGACGGGCCCAAGGATGAAGGCAGGCTTGCTCAAGGCATCGGCGAGCGTGGCATCGGGCGAAACGACCGTGACGCTGAGTGAGGAGTCGCTGGGCTGGAGCGACCGCGGATCGAGCAGATGGCCATACGTCCTGCCGTTCGCCACAAAGAAGTTGTGGTACCCGCCCGATGTCGAGACTGCGCCGCTGTCGATGTCGAGCACGCCGAGGAGGCCGCCCCGCTTGTCCGGATCCTCGATACCGACCTGCCAGGACGGCTTGCCCGCGGGGTGACCGACCAGGTACTGGTTGCCGCCGGCGTCGATCAACCCCGAGTACCCTCGTCGCCGCAGCACGCCGCCTGCCAACTCCACCGCGAAGCCCTTCGCGATGCCACCGAGATCGAGCTCCATCCCGCTGCGCTTGAACGACACGGTCTGCGCGCTCTGGTCGAGGACCATGTTCTGGTACCCGATGAGAGGACGGACTTGCTGCAGCTCTAGGCGAGTAGGAACGTGCGGCTTCTTGTCGTGGAACCCCCAGAGCCGAACGAGGGGCCCAACCGTGATGTCGAACGTGCCCGCGCTTCGTTGACTCACCAACTGGGCAGCCGACAACACGCCCCACATCGGCGGGCTCACCCGGACGGGGAGCAGCGCCGCTTGTGTGTTGATCTGCGCCAGCTCGCTGTCCGGGCGATAGTTGCTCATCAGGCGGTCGATCTCCACCATCGACGCAAAGGCTTCGTCGATTACTTCAGTGCGCGAAGCGGGATCGCCGCCGTACACCTCGATGGTCATCGAGGTGCCCATCAGGTAGCGGTGTACGGTGGTCGAGAGTGGTGTGTCAGCTGAGATGGCGGCGTGGTGCGCAAGGATCGCGCAGAACGCCATCGCCAACGCGACCACGAGACGGACAGGCGAATGAGTCATGGATGTTTGAGTGGCAGACGCAAACCCAACGTGAAGATGCCAGCTTCGAAATTGGTGGTGCTCTTGTAGAACTCGTATTGCAGGACGAGCGACGTTCCGGGCCGGAACATCATCAAACCGTCCTTGGGCGTGATCATCAGGCGGCCCGTATAGAGACTGGAGTCGAATGGGAACAGCCGAAAGTCTGCGGTGTAGAACTCCGGCGAGCCAGTGTAGGAAGGCTGATAGAAGTACGCCCCCTGCTGCCCGTGACGCCGATAGATGCCCGACAAGGTGACGCGCGGATCAAACTCGTGCGACAGACCTACCGACCACGTGTTGGCGTTCACATCCCAGTCATCGGAGTACCGGCGGAAGTCTGCTTCGAGATACATGTCGGCCGGCAGCGCCTGCCGCAGCCGCGCCGTAAGCGCGTGCCGCAGCCGCGCGTCGGGATGCACGCCCACCATCTTCACGCCGTCTACCGAGGTGCGCAGGTACGGATTCGACTGATAGCCCAGGATGCTGCCAAGTTCGTAGCCGACTTGCACGACCGTGGACTTCGACAGCGTCTGCGTGAGCGTTGCGTATGCCGAGTGCGCCCCCTGGTTCTCCACGATCTCGTCCGGATGGAGCTGCGGTCGGTTCCATGAAAATGCGTAGCCGCCGGCCACAGTCGTGTTGGCCTGGTTCAGCGTGCGGGAGATGGATGTCGAAACCGTAGTAGCCTGGTAGAAATTCTCGTGGCTGTACTCGCCGCCCAGCGTAACCTTCGTATCGCCGTATGTCTTGAGGATTGATGCGTTCACGAACTCGCGCGTGTTGGTGGCGCCCTCCGCATGACACCGCGCGCACGAGTCCGACGCCGCGGTAATGGCATCCACGCCGAATCCAACCCGTAACCCGGTGCGATCGGTGAAGTCTCTTCCGAGATCGACGGTGGGGCTCAGCACGGTGACACCGCGCGAATCCACGAAGGTATGGATCTGGACGCCCAGCGTTTGCGCTTCAGGTGCCTGCGCCAGAGACCTTGTGCCGTTCACGGCGAAGATGGCCGCCACGACGGCCCATGCGGCCACAGCGCCGCCGACGAGCGCGGTCCATCTGTTACTTGCAGCCACACCCGCCGCCCTGCAGTCCGAGCCCACCTGCCGCGCCTTCGCGCGATTCCTGCCAGTGACCCGCGAAGGCGGTCAGAGCCGGATCGGGACTGAACTGCATGCAGCTCTTGGCCAGGCGGCCTCGCTCCCACGGTTGCACGGTGGCGCAGCCCGTGAGGCCGGTTCCCACCGCTACCAGCGCCAGAACAAACATCACACGGGTGGTCGTCTTCATGCCCAAATCTCCTGATGCGCGCGACGCTACGGCGTCTCGGCCAATAACTGTTCGATCTCTCGCCGGTACTGCAGCACAAGCTTCTCGGTGAAGCCTTCATGAGAAAAACGAATCGCCCCGTGTTTGTCCACGAGGTAAGACGTGGGCATCCCGCGAAGCTTGAAACCCGCCGGTGCGGTGCCCTTCGGATCGAAGAGCACGCGCATCTGAAAATCGCGCCCTTTCAGAAATTCGTCGGCGGCGCTGCGCTTCTCGTCCACATTGACGGCCAGCACGTTGAAGCCCTTCCCGCGATACTCGCGGTACAGCAGGTCGTAAGCAGGAAACGCTGCACGGCATGGCGGACACCAACTGGCCCAGATGTCCACGAGGACAACGTGTCCACGGAGGGACTCGAGCGTGGTGACCGCGCCGTCGCGATCCGGCAGCGCGATCGGTGGCGCCGGCCGGGCATCGCCGTTGGCAGCGATACCGATCGTGCTGAACATCGCCACGAGGGCAAGTGCCACTGCAACACACAGGTTGCGTTGGGGTGCCATCGAATCCATCATCGTGTTTGCACCGCTCCGTTTTCGACCACCCACTTGCGGACGAGGTCGGCCTTGGTCGCCGCATTGCCGCTCCAGTAGCGGTACATGCTGGCGTTCCGCTGCGTGACCACTACCAGTGGGCTTCGCGCGTTACCTGCCGTGACGGCTCGCATCACTTGCGCGTAGGTCGACATGGAATAGTTGCCGTCTGGCCGAGATCCCGAGTGGCAGCGCACGCAGTCGGACTGAAAGATCGGCTGCAGGTCCTGGACATATGCCACGGTGACGGACGGCGCAGGCGTCGTACTTTGAGTCGAAGGCGGCGTGGTTGTCGTTGTGGGAGTAGTGGAGGTGGTGGTGCTGACTGGCGTAGGACCAATCACGGATTCCGCCACGTCCGTGGGAGGCTGCTGAGTGACGCAGCCGACCGCAACCAACGCCGCAGCGCACATGATGGC
>JAMQPK010000068.1 GCA_023717525.1 Vicinamibacterales bacterium
GGTGCGAAAGCGCCGGTCTTTTTTTTTGACAGTACGGATCACGACGACACGAAGGGCACGAAGAAAGCCAACGAACGGCAAACGGTGAACGGTAAACGGTACAAAACGATCGATGCGCACGTCGCGGGCGAGGCCGTCAGGTTGCTCGTTGAAGGCGCGCCCGGCGTGAAGGGCCGCACGATGGCGGATAAACACGCGTGGCTCCGGAGGCACGGAGAGCCGCTGCGAAAAGCGCTGATCCTGGAGCCGCGAGGGCATGCGGGCATGCACGGCGCGCTCTTTACCGAACCTGTATCAGCGACGGCGCACGCCGGCCTGCTGTTCATGAACGCAGGCGGATTTCCGCTCGTTTCCGGCGAAGGCGTCATTGCTGCTGTCGCGATTGGGATCGCGCAGAAGATCATCCACGTCGAGTCCGCCGACCTCTACATTGACACTCCCTCAGGATTGCTGACGGTGCGCCCAGGTGACGGTCAGGCGGGTCGCGTGGCGATCACCGGCCTGTCTGGCTTTGTCCAGGCTGCCGCCGTGCCCATTCAGTTCGGCGGACGCACTGTGCCGGTCGACGTCGCGTTTGGCGGCGAGTCTTATGCGATCGCTGACAGCGAAGCGATCGGAATTCCACTCGATGCCGACCATGTACCTGAATTGATTCGGGCTGCCGCGCGGCTACTGTCCGCCGAAGTGGCTGTCGATGGCGTGATCTTCACCGCACCGGCGAGGCACGGTGGGCATCTGCGGACCGCCACGGTGTTGAGTGGGGGAGTCCTGCGACGATCGCCTGGCGTCACGGGAACGATCGCCGTGATGGCTGTGCTGGACGCGATGGGCATCCTCGAAGAGAACGCCGATTTCATCAACGAGGGGATTGTCGGGACAACGCTGAGAGGCCGTATTCTCGGGCATCAGACCGGCGAAAAACCGATGATCCTGCCGCTCGTGGAGAGTTCAGTGTCCGTGACGGGCTACCACGAGTTTGTGGTGGAGGAGGAGGGGCAGTACTTCAGACTATAGACAATGGACGATAGACGATGGGCGATAGACGTTGTTCGTTGGTCGAAAAGAGAGGACGCCGCCTGTGCGCTCGCATGCCGCGCGCGGCCAATCGGCAACTCGGTCCGGACCGAGTTCAATTCTTGCATCGGCACAACATCTGTGCCGACAGATCTAGGATCGCCACCGCCTCACGCGCCGATAGAAAAAGGGGACGAGCCAAAACAGTGCTAAGCATGCGGTAATCGCGTCGCCATTATCGCAGCCCAGATGAAGGTATGTGCCCATAGCCATTCACGGCGCCGATCCAAAGGCCGATACCGGCCGAGAGATACGCCGCTGTTGGAGCGTCCAGCTGAATCCTGTCGAGAAGTTCAGCGCCCCAGAAGAAACTTGCTGCTGAAAGACCCAGGACATAAATAACGAGCGCCCCGAGTAGGATCGCCGCCCTTTCCATTGGGCGCGTTGCTCGCGACTGTACTCGTCAATGTTCATCGCGAACTGCATCACAAGGGCGAAGTCGCATCGCGCCTCTGGAACTGCCTGCTGATCCTGGAGTAGAGACTGCTGACGGGGACTAACGACTGGGACCAACGACTGCGACCAATGACCAACGACAAACGACCAACGACTGTCGCTTACTCAGCCGATGCGACATAGCTCCTGCGCGCCCTCACCGTCATCCCCGGCTTCTTGACGCGCGTCACCAGCTTATGCACCTTGCCGTCGAGCGCCGCAGGCGCGAAGCCGAGCACATACTGGCTGTGAAGCTCCTGCGCCACGCGCGTGAACGTGGGCGCAAGGTCGGTGCCCTTGTCGAGCTCGAAGTAGCCGCCGCCGGTTTCCTCGGCGAGCTGCTTCAGGCCCGAGTCTGGCTTGCTGCGCACCTGTCGCTGGCCGTTGAAGTACTCGCTGCGGAGGCCAATTGCGTAAATCATCACCTCTTCGTTCCGGGCCTTTTCGAGCACCTTGCCCTGACCGACGGAGCTGCCGGTATCATCGCCGTCGGTGAACACGAGGACGACGCGCCGGCCATCGATGCCCTTGAGCTTGTCGATGCTCTCCGAGACCGCATCGTAGAGGCGCGTCGGGTTGCCGAAGTCAAGGTCGCGCAGCGCTCGAATCAGTCGATCGCGATCGCCCGTAAATGTAGACGGGAAGAATTCGATCTTGTCGTTGAACGCGCCCACCATCCCCTTGTCTTTCGGAAGAAGGCGCATCAGGAACTGCTCGGCGCCATTTTCGAGCAGCTTCAGATTCCCCGTCATGCTGGCGCTCGTGTCGAGCATCGTGACAACCGTGATGGGCTGAACCTCGTTGACGAAGAGCGTCAATTCCTGCAGTTTCTCGTTGTCGAGGATCTCGAAGTCCTCTTTGGTCAGATCGGGCACGAGACGCTTCTGAGCGTCGATGACCGTCGCGTAAATGGGAACCGTCCGGACCCCGGCCTTGAACGTCGCCTGTTGGGCGGCGAGCGAGAGCCCCGAAGCAACCAAAAGAACCGTCGTAGCGACTCGTGTACTTAAAGTCATGGGAATGCTCAGCTTATCGCAATCTCTACCGACTTTGTGCAGCAGAAATCCGACTTGACCGGTCGGAGATAACCTTAGTAGACTTCTAAGTTGAAAACGAGACCGAGTCTCATTATGATATCGCAGCAAATGTTGCAGGCGTTTGTCATCACTCTGCGAGAAGGGCTCGAGGCCTTTCTCATTGTCGCTATCAGCCTGGCCTATCTCAGGAAGAGCCGCCGCTCCGATCTCGTGCCTGCCGTACACTGGGGCATCGGCGTCTCCGTCCTCCTGAGCATTGGCGCCGCCATGCTGTTCTATCGCGCGGCGAATCAGGCGCTCTGGGAGGGTATCCTGGCGCTTGGGGCCGCCGTGTCGGTCGCGTCGCTGACCTTCCACATGTGGCGGACGTCAAAGCGCATCAAGACGGACATTGAAGGCCATCTGCACACCTCGACGATGAAGACCGGCGCCGCGGCATTTGCTGGAGTGTTTCTGTTCACGCTGCTGATGATTACGCGCGAAGGCATGGAAACCGCTTTGCTGATGGGCACGCTGTTGTTCCAGATTAGGGCGATGGATTTGATCGTCGGCGCGGTCGCGGGCGTCTCCGTCGCGGCGTTCGTCGCATCGATGTGGTCCCGCTACGGACATCGCGTAAACCTCGGGCTGTTCTTCCAGGTGACAGCCGTGTTCCTGCTGGTGTTCGTCGTCCAGCTGCTTATCTACGGCTTCCACGAGCTGACCGAAGCGAACATCTTTCCATATAGCGAGCCCCTGCACATCGCGACGGAGCCATACGGGCCCGACGGTTTGTATGGACGGTATCTCACCTATCTGTTGATCCTGCTGCCGATGGGCTGGCTGGTTTTTGCATCGATGTTCGGACCGCGGAAGCGGATGACCCCGGCGGCGTAGTCGCGTGCGCCCTCTAGCCCTCCTGGCCCTGGCTTCCCTGTCTGTGTCCGCTGAGCAGCGGCCTCTACCGCCGGGCGCCGTTTCCATCATCAACGAAGATCGTTTCGGATCGCGCATGGCTGTCTGCGTCGATACCGGCGGCCAGGACGTGCAAAGAGGGCTGCGGAAGATTCGAGCCACCGAAGTGTGGGTGGGCGAGAACACGAGCCTCCGCCGGCTGAACGCCGGCCTCGGCGCATGCGACCCCGCGTGGTCTCCGGATGGACGGCGCATCGCGGTCATCGACGCCGAAGGTCTATGGGTGTTTCCAGCGACTTCGTCCGAAGGGAGATTGCGCGTTGAATCGAAGGTACCGTTCGGCGAGATCACGGAGCTGACATACCGCGCGTTCTCGCATCCCGAGTGGTCGTCCGACGGCATGCTCCTGGGGTTGCTCGTTACCAACGGCGGCACTTCATGGGTTGAAGTATTCGACGCATCCACCGGAAGGCTTTTCTACACATCCCCGCCCGAGACCTACACGTTCACCTGGGGCAGCAGCGCGCGCTCTCTGAAGGCGGGCGCTCTCGAGATTCGTCTTCCCGGCTACCGATGACGGCGAGCAGCGGCCGCCAGGCGTACCTCGATCGGGTGCGCGGGCTTGCTGTGCTCATCATGATCGAGGCGCACGTTCTCGACGCATGGACCAGAATGCCGGATCGCTCGACGCATGCGTTCGGCTGGGCCATGGTGCTCGGCGGATTCGGTGCGCCGATGTTCCTGTTTCTGGCGGGCGTCAGCCTCGCGCTGTCGGCCGAGTCGAAGCTTCGCAAGACGGGCGACTTGAGAGCGGCGTGGGCGGCTGTGCAGAAACGAGGCTGGCAGGTCTTTGGTCTCGCGTTTCTCTTCCGTCTGCAGGCATACATTCTGACGGCGGGCTACAGCGCGATGAGCCTGCTGAAGGTCGACATTCTCAACATCATGGGGCCCGCGATCGCGTTCGCGGCGATGGCAGGGCGCCTTGCGCAAAGGAAGGTGAACCGGGCAATGCTGTTCGCTGCGCTTGCCGTCTTCACGTCCATGGTGACACCAATTGTGCGAACGACACCGTTGTTGGACTGGCTTCCCGATCCGATCGAGTGGTACTTCCGGCCGACGCCCGGGCGTACGAACTTCACCCTGTTTCCGTGGTGTGGTTTCGTGTTTGCCGGAGCCGCCGTCGGCGAAGTAGTCGACGCCATGTCGCGTGCTGGTCGGCGCGCGGTGGTCAGCCAACTGGCGCTGGGAGCTGTGTCCATCCTGATCGCCTGGCTCGGCTATCGCGCTTCGTTTCTACCGACGATCTATTCCCCCCCGTCAGAATTCTGGACGAGCTCGCCTACGTTTTTCCTTCTCCGTGTTGGACTCATTGCGCTGCTTCTGCCGCTCGCGTTCTTCTGGGATCGCGCGCCGTGGAGGGGCATCGCGAGCCGCTGGAGCCCAATCGAGGAGCTGGGAAAGGCTTCGCTCTTTGTGTACTGGATTCACGTCGAGATGGTCTACGGGTTCATCAGCCGGCCCCTTCGACGGTCGCTCAGTTTTGACGCCGCGGTCGCCGCCGACGTGCTGTTCTCGGCGTTCCTCCTCGGCCTCGTCCTGCTGAGGAATCGGTTCTGGTCATCTATCTAGTTTGTTTATAATGAGTTATGCTGATTCACCGAATCTGCGCGCCATAGAGTAAAATTCGCGTTCCTTTAACTCAGACACGGGCCGTATCCCTATGATCAACGTCGCCGCCATCCGGATGCAGCAGTTCGGGGTGCAGTTCTACCAGGCATCCCTGACCGCCAGTGATATCGACAAGCTCGTCCGCTTCGAGGTTCTCAGCTACGGTCAGCAGGCCGAGCCGCCCGTCCGCGGTGGAAAGCGGCGGGGGACGCCATCGAAGGTGAATTGGGATCTGCTCGAGCGGCGAATCGCGTCGAGCGAGAAGGCGTATCAACGGCAAATCATCCGGCGGAAGATCGACGAGCTCGTTCAGTACTACGAACAGTGCCGCCAGGCGCGCGACCTTCCGTCGATTCCCGGCGCGGTCATTATTTCCTGCGACGAGAAACTGACGTTTCAGCCCGTGGATGAAGGCTCGCGCGTCGGTACGCTGAAAGTGCCAGAGCGCGAAGGCATCCTGCGCGCGATCGACGGGCAGCACAGGCTGCTCGCGCTTCACGCCGACATCGATCGCTTCGGCGAGGAAGATTTTTCCGTGCCGGCCATCATCTTCGACCGTCTCCCGGAAGACCACGTGGTGCAGATGTTCGTCACGATCAACGCAAAGCACACGCGGCTGAATGCCTCGCATCTGGTCAGCCTGTCGGGCCGCCAGCTCTATCGCGACGAGAGCCTCGCGATTGCCCACGACATCGTCCGCGCGCTGAACGATCGAGACGACTCGCCGCTCGCCGGCGAAATCAAGCTGCTGGGCGTTGGCGGAGGCCGTGTCGCGCAGGCGCCGCTGGCGCAGGAACTGAAGAAGCTGTTTGCGGCTGACGCGTTCGGCTCGAGGAACAAGCAGGCGTTCTACGAGGATATGAAGAAGTTCTTCGTGAACTACTTCAAGCAGATTGCGCTCGTGTTCGGCGGCGCGTGGAATGGGCGGAAGTACAGCATCAAGAGCGCGGCCGCGCTGCGGGCGTTCATTCGCGTCGCCCCGGACGTCGTGCGCCGAATCGATCAGGAGCATGCCGAGCGGAGCGACTTCCGCGCCCTCGGGCGCGTGATTGCGCCCTGGGGCCGTCGCATCGGCGACCTGCGCTTCGAGACCGAAGGCCAGTGGAAACGGAGCGGCACGACAGTAGAGTCGCTGGCAAAAGAGCTGCGGCTGGCACTGCAGTATCCGGA
>JAMQPK010000100.1 GCA_023717525.1 Vicinamibacterales bacterium
CTGCGTTGTCGGCCAAGCAATACGGCCCGGGTATCTACGCGCTGTTTACGACTAACCTCGGGACCTTCATCGCGCGGCTCTTCGACAAAGACGCGCCGAACACCGTGCAGAATTTCGTCGGCCTCGCCGAAGGCAAGAAGCAGTGGACGGATGCGAAAACCGGACGACTCGTTCGCCGGCCGTACTACAACAATGTGCTCTTCCACCGCGTGATTCCGAACTTCATGATTCAAGGCGGCGATCCTGAAGGCACAGGCATGGGAGGGCCCGGCTACACCTTCCCGGACGAGATCAGCCCCAATCACCGCCACGACAAGCCAGGGATCCTATCGATGGCCAATCGCGGGCCCAACACCAACGGCGGTCAGTTTTTTATTACGGTCGCGCCGTATCCGTCGCTGGATGGTCACTACTCGATCTTCGGCGAGATTGTCGAAGGCCAGGAGATCGTGAACGCGATCTCGAAGGTGCCGCGATCGATGGGCGGCCCGAGCAAGGACCGGCCGCTGACGCCGGTCGTGATCAAGCAGGTGAAGGTCGAGAGAATAAGCTGAAGAGATTGGCGAGTGGGTGATAGGTGATTCGGCGATTTGATTGGGCGATTGAACTTCCTATCACCCAATCACCTATCACCCACTCGTCAATGTTTCAGGAACTCGCTCACGCCGTTCATCAGCATCTGCACGGCAACCATCACGAGCAGCATGCCCATCAGCCGTTCGACGGCAACCAGTCCCCGTTCCCGCAGCACGCGATACAAGAACGTTGATGCGAGCAGAATACAGCCGCTGAGCGCCCACGCGATCGTCAGGGCGACGAGCAGCGATCCGGTTTGGGACGGCGACGTGCGCTGGAGAAGCAGCAGCGCCGCAAGCGTCGACGGGCCCGTCAGCAGTGGAATCGCCAGCGGCACGATGAATGGCTCGCCCTCCAGCGTGTCGCCGAACACGCCTCCTTCGCCCGGGAAGATCATCCGGAGCGCAATCAGGAACAGCACGATGCCACCCGCAATGCCGATCGTCGCCTGCTCCAGGCGGAGGAACTGCAGAATGTAGCCGCCGAGAAACAGGAATCCAAGCAGGATGAGGTACGCAAAGCCGATTTCCCGCAGCAGCACGCGCCGGCGGCGCTCAAGAGGCACCGCCTTCAGGACCGACAGGAACGGCGGGATGTTCCCCAGGGGGTCCATGATGAGGAACAGCGTCACCACCGCGGCAAAAATGTCCATGCGGCATTATTATGTGATTCATGTCGGACTTCTTCCCGAAGTCCAGAAAGTGGCAGGTGGCGCGTGAAACTGGTCAAGGGGATTGCGCTCGCGCTCGGAATCTTCGTTGCCGCTGTTCTGATCTTTGCGGCGACCCGGCCGGATACGCTCCACGTGGAGCGCAGCACGAACATGAAGGCACCGGCAGAGAAGATCTTTCCGCTGATCAGCGACTTCCACAACTGGGGCTCGTGGTCGCCCTACGAGAAACGGGATCCGGCCATGAAGAAAACTTACAGCGGCGCGCCAGGCGGCAAAGGCGCGGTGTACGAGTGGGCAGGTAATAGCGACGTCGGCTCTGGACGGATGGAAATCACCGACGTGTCTGCGCCGTCCCGAATTGTCATCAAGCTGGACTTCATCGCGCCGTTCGAAGGCCACAACGTTGCTGAGTTCACGATGACGCCGAGCGGCGATGCCACAAACGTCACCTGGACGATGCACGGACCAACCCAGTATCTGGGGAAGGTGATCGGCGTCTTCCTCAACATGGACACCATGATCGGCACGGACTTCGAGGCCGGGTTGGCGAACCTGAAGGCGCAGGCGGAAAGATAGTTCCAGGGTTCTAGGGTTCTAAGGTTCTAAGGTTCTAGAGTTCTAGGAGCTACAAACGAAAAACTGGAAAGTAAGTTCGAAACTTACTTTCCAGTTTCCAGTTCCTAGTTTCCAGTTGCGGCTTATAGCCGGGTCAGCGTTCCCGCCTTCGCGGCCTTGACGATGTTCTCGGCCGCGCGGAACGCGAGTGCCTGAATCGTCATCGTCGGGTGGTTGCGGCCGCCGGTGACCAGATTGCTTCCGTCCACGATGAACAGGTTAGGCACATCGTGTGCCCGGTGGAACTTGTTCACCACGGACGTCTTCGGATCGTTGCCCATGCGGCAGGTGCCGCGGTTGTGCGCGCCGCCGCGGCTGTCTCCGACCGGAGGCGCGAAAATTCTCTTCGCGCCTGCCGCCTCGAGCACCTCGATCGACTTCTGACGGAAGAACTCCATGTTCTTGATGTCGTCCGGATGGCTCGTCGACGTGATGCGCATCGCCGGCAGGCCCCAATCGTCCTTCACCTCGGGATCGAGATCGACGCGGTTGGTTTCGAGCGGCAACTGCGTGACGAAGCACGACACCGTCATCTTGTGAGTGGCTTCTTCCTGGAGCGCCTTCTTGTAGCCTGCGCCCCAGCGCGGAGCGCCTGGCAGGAGCCCACGCAGCGCGTAGTTGATTGGCGTATCGAAGCCTCGCGCGGTCATGCGCCCGCCGCCGTAGAATCCGCGCTTGGGATCTGAAGGCACGTAATCGACGATGCCGGCCCCCGTGACGATGCCCTTGTAGTCGTTGAGCGGATGTTCGAGGAGCCCGCTCGCACTCGCGCCGCCGCCGAGCATCAGATACTTGCCGACGATGCCGCTGGAATTCGCGAGGCCGTTCGGGAAGCGCGCCGACTTCGACATCAGAAGCAGGCGAGCCGATTCACCGGCATTGGCAGACAGCACGACAGCCTTTGCTCGCTGGAAGATCTCCCGCTTGTTGGCGTCAAAGTACGTGACGCCAGTGACGCGGCCGGTTGCGTCGGTCGAGATCTCGCGGACGTAGGAGTTCGTGCGCACTTCGCAGTTTCCGCTCTTGATGGCAGCGGGAATCATCGTGACCGCCGTGCTCGACCTCGCCTTCACGTGGCATCCGAAGCCCGAACACATCCCGCAGTTCACGCAGCCGGAGCGCCCCATATATGGCTTGGAAATGATCGCGACGGCACCCTCGACGACCGTCAAACCAAGCTTGGACGCGGCAACTTTGAACAGGGCGCCCGATGCCTTCAGCGGCATCGGTGGAACCGGGTAGTCCTGCGACATCGGCGCGACGAACGGCGAGTTGACGCGCTGACCCGCGATGCCGAGCTCCCACTCCGCCTTCGTGTAGTACGGCTCAATTTCTTCGTAGGTGATCGGCCAGTCGGCCATCCCGGTGCCGGCGATCGTCCCGACGTGCGTGGCTTCGTTGAACTCGTAGGGCAGATGCCTCCAGCTGCTTCCACCGTAGGTGACGGTTCCGCCGCCCACGACGCAACCGTAACTATGCGAGCCCGCCGTCGCTTTGTCCTTGTCGCTGCGCCGGAACGTGTTCCGCTGACGGCTTGGATCGCTCATCAGCCGATCGGCATCGTTCGGGTTGTCGTTCAACCACTCGTCCTTCGTGTAGTCCTGTTCGTGGCCGTACTTGCCCCAGCCGCCCTGCTCGAGCACCACGACTTTGAGGCCGGCGATCGACAGCTGCTTGGCCATGATGCCGCCGGCAGCGCCCGATCCAATGATGACGAAATCAACTTCGGTTGTTGGCGTGAACTGTCTCATGGTTTTCTCCAGGCCTAACGACTTTTCATGAGCTGCGCGTCGTAGTAACCGAACGGCGGCTTGAAATTGAGTGAATCGTCATAGTTGACGAGCTTCCATCCCACCTTGTTCTGATTGCCGCCGTGCACGGGACTCGCGAAGAACCCGGTGACGGTATGCGTGCGGACCAGATTGAAAAACGGCGTCTTCTCCATCGCCGTCAGCACCTGAATCTGCTGTTCGGACGTCAGCGCCGAAAACTTGCTGGCGCTCGGGAACAGCTGCTTGGTCTGCCCGTCGAGATCCTTGAGTCCCTGTGCGTAGGCTGGCTGCTGATCCTTCTCAAACGTCACCAGCGCCCGATCGATGAAGTTGATGACACGCGCCTCCCGCGCACCCGGCGTGCCGTCGGTGGGGATGATCTGCGCGGCCATCGCTTCGACTTCCGCCGCCTGATCGGGGGTGAAAAACTGGAGCTTGGCCGGCTGCCCGGACCTCGCGGCCTGCTGAACGAACTCCTCGGCTTCGAGGATTCCCGAGTAGTTGGCCGCAACCCAGGCTGCCCCGAGCCCGGATACGGAATTGATGAGGAATTCTCGCCTCGAACTGCCTGGGGTGCTCATAGCGCTCTCCCTTTCCGAGTAAAGGGGTCAGACTCCCCCTCATTTATATGCAAGACTGTGTGTCCGTTCTACTCCTCGGTCCCTTTGATGTCAAGGATTCATCTCCTCGACGGCACCTACGAGCTGTTTCGTCATTTCTACGGCAACAAGCGCCGTGGTGCCGACGGCAGTGACGATCGCCCGTACAGCGCTGTCACCGGCGTGCTCGGCACGGTGACGCAGATGCTCGAAGGCGGCGCCACCCACATCGGCGTCGCCACCGACCACGTGATCGAGTCGTTCCGCAACACTCTCTGGCCCGCCTACAAGACCGGGGAGGGTATCGAGCCCGCCCTGCTGGCACAGTTCCATCCGCTCGAGGAGGCCCTTGTCGCGATGGGGGTCGCCACGTGGCCAATGGTCGAGGTCGAGGCCGACGACGCGTTGGCGTCCGCCGCGCACATCGCTGCAACCGACGAACGGACGCAGCAGGTGTGCATCTGGACGCCGGACAAGGACCTCGCGCAATGTGTCGTCGGGAAGCGCGTGGTGCAAGTCGACCGCCGGAGCGGCCAGATTCGCGACGAACAGGGTGTGCACGACAAGTTCGGCGTGGCGCCCGCCTTCATCCCCGACTACCTCGCGCTCGTCGGCGACTCGTCGGATGGCTACCCCGGCCTTCCCGGCATCGGCGCGAAGACAGCCGCGAAACTCATCAGCCGCTATGGGCACATCGAACAGTTTCCAGATGACGTCCTTCGCGACAAGCGGGAACGCGCACTGCTCTTCAAGAATCTCGCAACGCTGCGGGTCGATGAGCCGTTATTCCGCAACGTGGACGAGCTGCGGTGGACCGGCCCGACCGGCACGTTCGCCGTGATGGCCGGAAAGCTGGGCGATGCGCGCCTATCGGCAAGGGTTGAGAGGGCTCAACGGCTGGTAGAGACAGTGAACACTTCGAACGCACCCCAGTAGTACGGTTTCACAAAGTTGCCGCCACGCGACATCATCCATAGCTTCGCCTGGCGAAAGGCCCGTGACGGCGATTCACCCGTCGACAGGCTTCCGTAAAAGCGGCCCATCAGTTCGGCGGTGGATTGATCGTCGACATCCCACAGCCCGGCCACGACGCGCCTGGCGCCGGCTCGCATGAAAGCCCAGGCCAACCCGACGAGCCCCTCCCCCGCGTACGCACGATTGCCTGCGCTCCTGCAAGCCGACACGGTGACGAGCTCTGCGCGGAGCGGAGCCGCAGCAACCTCGCGCGCGTATAGCTTGAAGCGCAGGTCCGGCCCAGACAGGATCACCGCGGAATCGAGGGGAATACCTGGGTTCGCTTCGGCATGAGCCGCAAAGTGGATCATCCGAAATTGGTCGGGACGCGCTGCCACGAACGCGCCCGGCGAAGCCGCCGCGCCCTGAAAAGTCGTGACCGCTCCAGGCGGGAAGTGTTTCGCAATGGCAGCCATCTCAACCGGTGCGTAGCTCAGGGCCGGGAAGTCGGGCTCGTGGGGCGTGGGGTTGCCCATAAGGAGAAGGGGGCGAAGGCCTGGGTCGACGCGTCCAGCCGACCGCAACAGACTTAGCGATGGCGCGACCTGAACCTCGACATCCTCGATCCAGAATCGTCGCGAATCGCCTGGAACCGGCAGGGTCTCGAAGTTCAGCGCGTGCAGCGCACCATCCGGCACAACGATGACCGCCCCATTCGGCGGAATGAATTGGCGCGCCGGCTTCACGAGCGAGGCAAAGAGGCGATCGCCAATGGCCCTTCCGTGAGCGTCAAGTCCGCCCGCAGGTGACCGCTGAATGGCGTCATCGTACTGACTGACGAGCGCCGCGATCTCCGTCGCCGCCGGCAAATCGATCCTGTCGATGCTCTTGCTGGAAACAATGAAGAGGTGCGAGCGCGGATTTCCCATCCAATAGAAGAGCAGCACAGCACCAGATTCCCTGGCGATTCTCAGGAAGTCCGGCGCCCGCGCGCTCGTGGGTGCAGCGACGTCCTGCCGTTCGGCCAGCACACGTCCTCGGCTGGAGTCGGCAACCTCCAACGCGCGGGCCACGTGCCCGGCATCGACCAGGGCGTTCACGTAGTCATCGTAGAAGTCGATGAGCCTCGCAAGAAACGACAGCTTGTGATCGGTCTTCAGGAGATCTGATCTCGTCGTCTCGATGATGTTCAGAGCGGCTTCAAAATGGCGGGCGGCCTCGATGGATTGGCCGGCCTTGATCGCAACCTTCGCGAGACCGTCGTGGGCCGACCACTGAACGGCCGGCTCGCTCTTCGACGCAGCCAGCGCTTCGCCAAACAGTTTCGAAGCTTCGGTGTCCCTTCCTCTGCCGGCGGCGATGTGGCCTTCATGTAACGTGCTGAACGCCAGCTTGGCTGGACGGTCCGAAGGATTCAGCCGCCGTGCCTCGCGGTTGTACCTCTCGGCCTCGTCCCATTTGCCCAGCCCTACGTACGCGGCCGCAAGGTTCCGCGCCCAGAGTGCGGCGTCCGCATCGAAGCCCGCTCCAGCCGAAATCGTCAGAGCCTGTTGAAGATAAGGAAGACCGCGATCGAAATCCTCTTGCAGAAGATAAGTGCTCCCAAGCTCGCCAAGGGCCTGTTCGAACTCGACGCGGCGGCCGGTCTTCTCGTGGAGCGAAACTGCACGGCGCTGCGCAGTGACTGCCCGATCGAACTCGCCCAGCCGCGCATAGCAGATACCTGCATTATTCAGCGCCGCGGCGTACACGGTCGTGCGATCGATACCGGACAGCTCGGTGATTTTCTCGAGCCGGAGCAGGGCTTCATCGAAGCGATTCCGCACGAGATAGCCCATCCCAAGATTGTTGAGGGCGAGGGCCTGCCGGTAGGCATCCCCGGCGGCAGATGTTTCGGCAACGAGCGCGTTGAGCGACGACTCGGCTTCCGGCCAACGCCCAAGCCGCATCCGAACCTGACCGGCGAGCACGCCGGCATCCCGCCGCAACTCTGAATCGGCCGGTGCCAGCGCCATAGCGGCCTCGAGCGTATCGAGCGTCCCCTGCAAGCTGCCGCGGAGCAGCAGCAACCTCGCCTGCAGGTATTTCTGCCTCGCGCGCAACGACGCAAAGCGATCGCCGGACGGGATTGTCGAATCGAGAGCCGGAACCGCACGCGAACGATCCCCTCCGGCAATATCGGCCTCAGCGCCGAGCAGTCGGAATCTCCAGGCCCACTCGGACTCTGCCTGCGACGCGAGATCATCGAGCGCCTGGGTCGAGAGTTCCCTGGCGCGGGTAAGCTGGCCCTCCCGGAGCGCGCGCCTGCCTTCCTCGAACGTGCGGACGAAACGTGTCTCGGGACGTTCGAGACAGGATGACGAGAGGGCGATGGCAGCTGCGAGGATTACGGCGACCACGACCCGTTCGAGTCGACGTCGATACCGCAGAAATTACCTCCGTCGATGGATCCCAGATTGAAACGGAGCATCGTGAGGCGCCTGGACGTTCCCGTGATCAGCATTTCGCCGACGAACACGCGGCCGAGATCGGGAACAACAATGGTGTTGTGGTCGATCTTCGCAGTGGGATGCGCAGGACCCGCCCACTTGATCGACCGGACGATCGTCGCGTAGGTCACCGCGCTCCGCTCGATGATGCGCCCAACCGGTGGAGCCGCCTGACCTTCGAAGGCGGACGTCATGTAGAAATTCGCGCCGTGCGAGCGCAGAAATGCCGGGTCATCGGCGGCCGCCAGAAGCTTCGCGCGCGTGTCGTACTTCTGAAACGGCTCGAGATTCAAGTCAACCACGAGCGCGAACCCATCGATGGCCAGGCCTTCGATGGTCGTATCGCTGGCCAATGCGAGCGATGGCTCCCCGCTTCCCCTCGGACTCCGCCCGTGAAATGTAGCTTGCACCTTCTTGACCGTCAGCACCGGCTTGCGGCCCACTGAGAGGTTCTCGATCTCGGCCGAGACCGTCGTCGATGTCGTCAGCGAGTCTTCAGAAACGCGGTGATGGGTCATCTCCAGCGCCTGAGCCACGTCGTCGAATTTCCCCTCTGCCAGCGTCGAGGCCGACCCGATCTTGATGGCCTCTCCGAAGGTAAGAGCCCCCATCCGCGATCGCGATCGGCCGCCCACAACCGGCAGACAGCTCGCGCCAGGCGCCTCAATGACAATGTCCTGGGGCCGGTAGAGCTGGCCCCCAAACGCGGCCGCGTTGCCGCGGAAAACAAACCGCCGTGTCGCATCCATGCCTTGTTTCCTTCCACGGGCTTGCTTCATGGCAACCGCACCACGAAACGATAGTCGCCAAACGAGCTCCCGCCGGCTGTCGCGTCGCCAAGGCGAAGCACGTAGCGGCCCGGCGTTGCAAACGTAGTGCCTGGAAGGAGCAGCAGCAGCGGCGTTCCAGCCGCTGGCATCTGCGCTCGCCCCGCAACTACCGTCGCGCCGCTCTCGTTCTGAACAGCATACGACAGCTCACTGGCGGATTCTGGCGCATTGACGTCGACCGAAAGCGCCACGGCATGTCTCTCCCGCAACACCACTACCGGATCCGCGCCGCGCGTCGCCGGTCGCAGGACAATTGGCGCAAGCGCCTGCGGGCTGGCTTGCTGCCGAAGATCCGGGAGCAACCAGATCGATTGATAAGTCACGATGCCGGCAAGCGTTGCGGCGAGAGCCCAGGGAACGAAACCCGTGGTCAACATCGGCAAACGACCCGCGCGGGCCTGGGGCTGCGGCAGCAGGCCCGCCT
>JAMQPK010000125.1 GCA_023717525.1 Vicinamibacterales bacterium
CCCCAACTCGGTCCGGACCGAGTCGCCCGATAGAAAAGAAAAAGGGGCGGGAACCTTCGCTCCCACCCCTTCGCCCTAAGCCTTTAGCCTTAAGCCCTACACTCCGGCCAGCAGATCCAACTCGCCAGTCGAGTCACCAAACTTGTCCATATCCACGCCGAACTTCTCGATCAGCGTCAGCGACAGGTTCGCGAGCGGCGTGCCCTTCGGATACTTCAGGTGACGGTTGCCCTTCAGGCCCTGTTCCTTGCCGCCCACGACCACGATCGGCACATTGTAGTTGTTGTGAACGTTGCCGTCGCTCATACCACTGCCATACAGCACAACGGTCCGGTCGAGCAGCGAACCGTCGCCGTCCCTGGCCGCGTCGAGCTTCTTCAGGAAGTAGTTCAGCATCTCGACGTGATACGTGTTCATCTTCGAGTATGCCTTCATCTTTTCCGGATTGTTGCCGTGGTGCGACATCGAGTGATGCACTTCCGGCAGCCCGATTTCCTCGTACGAGCGGTTCACGTTCTCGCGGGCCAGCATGAACGAGCTGACGCGCGTGATGTCGGCCTGGAACGCGATCGCCTGCAGGTCGAACATGATCTCGGCGTATTCCTTGAACGTGGGCGGCACGCCGACCGGGCGATCGGGAATTTCGAAGCCGGTGTTGTAGGCCTCGGCCTTCGCAATGCGGTTCTCGACGTCGCGGATGGCATCGAGGTACTCGCCGAGCTTCAGGCGATCGTGGCCGCCGAGGCGGCTGCGCAGCTTCGCAATCTCGGCGGTCACGCCATCGAGAATGCTGCGGTCTTCCTGCGCGCGCGCCAGGCGCTGTTCCGCCGTGTCGCCGCTTCCGAACATCCGCTCGAACACGAACCGTGGATTCGTCTCTGCCGGCAGAGGCATGGTCGGGGTCTTCCACGACATGGAGTTCATGTAGGCGCACGCGTAGCCGTGGTCGCACGCTCCAACGACGTCGTTGCGGTCGACGGAAAGCTCGAGCGACGCCAGTTTCGAGTCGCGGCAGATCTTCTCGGCGATGATCTGATCGATCGTAGTACCCGCCTGCACGTCGGCGCCTTCAGTCTGCTTCGGGTGCACGCAGCTCATGAACGCGGGTGCGGCTCGCGGATGCTGTCCGCCAGAATCGCCCTGGTCGGTCGCCTGGTAGTTATCCAGGCCGGTGACGACGGTCGTGCGGCTGCGGAAGGCCTCGATCGGCTTCAGAATTGGCGAGAACGCGAAGTCGATGCCTTCAGCTGCCGGCGTCCAGTCGAACATGTTCACGCCGTTGCCGGTATAAATCGCTGCAAAGCGGGGCAC
This sequence comes from Vicinamibacterales bacterium, assembly GCA_023717525.1. Taxonomy (GTDB): domain Bacteria; phylum Acidobacteriota; class Vicinamibacteria; order Vicinamibacterales; family JAMQPK01; genus JAMQPK01. The sequence goes on from JAMQPK010000125.1 coordinate 1,312, forward strand.
GCCCTTCGCGGCCTGCGCCGACATTGCGGGGACCATCGCATCGAGGAACGGCAGCGCCACGGCGGCGCCGAGCCCCCTGATGAACGTTCGCCTCGGCAACACGATCTTGGTAATAACCATCGGAACCTGCCTCCTAATTTGTGTTCGCGACCGCCATATTCATTGTAAACGGTGTGCTGCTGACGATAGCCTGAATAATCGACGCAAACCGGTACTCCGACTTCGCCGCTTCCCGCTTGATCTGGCGCACAGTGGGCATATCGGTGGAGTCCAGCCCCCGGCCTAGCGCATAGACGAGCATTTTCTCGGTCATGGTCGTGATGAACTCGTCGGAATGCCGCATCAGGATCTGGCGCAATTCCGTCGGGCCCTTGAACTTGGTGCCGTCCGGCAACTCGGCCGACGGGTCGATCGTCTGGCCCGCGCCGTATTCATCTCGCCACTCGCCTATCGCGTCGAAGTTCTCGAGGGCGAAGCCCAGCTGATCCATCTGCGCGTGGCACGCGGCGCACACCGGGTTTGCACGGTGGGCGGCCATCTGCTCGCGCATCGGTAGAATCTTGCGCGGATCCCGCTCTTCCTTCAGGTCGGGCACGTTCGGCGGCGGCGGTGGCGGCGGCGCGCCGAAGATGTTCTCGAGGATCCACTTGCCGCGAATGACCGGCGACGTGCGGTTCGCGCGCGACGTGTCGGTCAGAATCGAGCCCTGACCCAGCAGGCCGCGGCGCACGCTGTCGGCGGGGAGTTGCACCTTCCGGAAGTACTCGCCGTAAACACCGGGGATCTTGTAGTGCTTCGCCAGCCGTTCGTTCAGGAACGTGTAATCGGCGTCGAGCAAATCGGTGACCGGCCGATTTTCTTTGATGATGCTCTCGAAGAACATGTTCGTTTCGGTCTCGAACGCCAGGCGCAGACTGTCGTCGAAGTGGAACAGCAGCTCGGGGCTCGGCTGGAACATCTCGACGTTGCGCGTGTGCAGCCACTGACCGGCGAAGTTGTGGACAATGGCCTCGGATCTCGGATCCGCGATCATTCTCTTGATTTGCTGATTCAGCACCACCGGGTTGTGCAACGTGTTGTTCGCGGCGAGCGTCAGCAGCACGTTATCGGGGATGCTGCTCCACAGGAAGAACGACAGCCGCGATGCGAGGTCGATGTCGCTGATGCGATACGGCGCGTTCGCCGCAGCCGTTGCCGGCTGCAGTTCGAGCCGGAACAGGAACTTCGGATTCACGAGGATGCTGCGGAGCGCGAGCTCGATGCCCGCTTCGTGTCCGCCTTTCGCAGCGGCGTCTGCATAGAGCTTCAGCGGAACTTCCATGTCTTCGGCGGTCACGGGCCGCCGATATGCGAGCTTCGCGATCGCCGACAGAATCTGCTTCGCGCATGCCGCGTTCTGAGCGGGCGCTGCCGGCGTGCAGACGAGCAGCTTGCGGCGGCTCGGCGAATCGCTGACGAGCGGCGTGCCGTTCACGGCTCCCGGAGGCGTCAGCGTGACACTCGACAGCACCGGCTCGCCGTTCCCCGCGCGATACGGATCGCGGCGGTTGGCGCGATCGAACAGGTCTTCGAGATACGCCGTGGTCTTGTTGACGAAGTACACCGCGACGAGATGCTCGCCCGCCTTTGCCTGCGTCTTGAACGTCAGGTCCGGAAGGTTGCGCGGACGGCGATACGCGAGATTCGGATCCGCAGGTGCGGGTTGCGCAGCGGGATCTGCACCAGCCGCAGGACCGGGTCCCGCAGCACGCGCAGGCGGCGTCGCTGGAGCAGCAGCCGCGGGATCTGCTGGAGGTGTCGCGGGAGGAGCTCCGCGGCGTCCACGCCCGCCGGGCACGGGCCCGCCGACCGTCACCTGCCACACACGCACGTTGTCGACCCGCGCCTCGAGCTGATGCGGCTCTTCCGTCAAACCCTGCACACCACCGCCGGCGCCATCTTCCTTCAGGCGCATTTCGAACGCGTACTCGCCGTCGACCGGGAAGTAGTAGCGGAACGCGATGCCGTCGCGCGATCCGAACGGCAGATCGTCGCTGAAGCGCTCTCCGGTCTTGCGGTCGGTCGGCACGAAGAACGTCTCGGGCAGCGGCGTTTCCTTCACGCGGGCGAGAGCCATCGAGCTGATTTTCGCGGCCGCGCCGAGATACCGCTCCGTGAGCGCGGGCGACAGCGACAGCGCGTCTGCGACGTTGTCGAAGCCGTACGCCGCGTTGTCGGCCGGCAGCAGCGCGCTGCCGTCGATCTCGAGGCCGAGCATGTCGCGGATCGCGTTCATGTATTCGGTGCGGTTCAGCCGATGCAGCGACGGGCGGCCGGGATTCGGATGCTCGGACGAATATTTGTCGAGCGACGTTTCCAGGAAAGACACCATGCTGTCGGCGGTCGCCTTATCCGGGCGCGCACGTCCGACCGGAGGCATTGCTCCGGTGCGAACCTTGCGAACGACGTCTTCCCACACCTGCGTGTTGGCGCCTACGTTGGCAGTATCCACCCCGTCGAGCGCGAGCCCGCCGATCTTCGCTTTCGAGTTGTGGCAACCGGTGCAGTATTTGTTGATGACGGGACGAGGATCGGAAGGTGCCGTAGCTGACGCACTCTGTGCGGGAGGTGCGGCGGGTGATGCGTTTTGCGCCGCAGCGCGCACGACCACAGGATTCGCCTTGA
>JAMQPK010000157.1 GCA_023717525.1 Vicinamibacterales bacterium
TTGCGTGGGAGGACACTGGCGGCAGCCAGTTCTTCATCACACACAGCCCGCAACCGCATCTCGATGCTAAGTACACGGTCTTTGGCCGTGTCGTGTCTGGCATGGAGGTTGTTGACAAGCTGACGCAGTGGGACGTGATGATGGCGGTGAGGGTGTGGGATGGAGTGCGCTAGGAATTTGAAGTTTGAAATTTGAAATTTGAAATTTCAGATTCAGGGTTCAGCGTCTGCGCCCGCGAGCCGTGCCATACGATGCGGTGAAGATTGCGCAGAGTTCTTTGGCTTCGGCCAAGAGCGCCTCATCGTTGGCAATATTCGAATCTCGCATCAGTTCCAGCCAACCGACGGATTCATCCGCTTCCTCGACGACGTTCCCGAGTTTCGCGATGAACTCCGCTCTGGACCGTGCTCGCCTCGTTGCGCGGTAGTTCGCCCACTCAGACGTGGCTGATCGAAGAAACTGGATTCCAAGCACCTGGACATCCTGGTCTTTTGGCAATCGTCGGTAGAAAGCGATGGATGCCAGGGCGAATTTGTAGGTGCGTTGCTTGCACTCAGAATGCCGATCGCCGCCATGGCAAAACGCCTGAGCGCACGCTCTCGTGTGCTTGAAAAGTGGCAGTTCTTGCCCCACTTTTCAATTTTCAGATTTCAAATTTTAGATTCTGGATTGGACCAAGAGGGGAAAACAGGGGGCAGCAACGCCACCCCCTGTTAAAGCGGGGGCTATCGCTTCTTGCCGCCCTTTTTCTTGCCGCCTTTTTTTGCCATTCGGAACCTCCCCCCTCTCATGAGTAAGGTTGCGAGAACCGTTCGTCTCGTTACCGCGTAGCCTCTGCCGCCTGGCACGTCAGCCCGCACGCAACGGAACGGCTCGCCTTGTTGCTGACTTCCGCGTGGCGGAAGCGAGCGATCGTTAGAGAAAAAAAGAGGGGGTGCGTTTTGAGCACCCCCGGAACCGGTGGGACGGCTGCTTACCGCTTCTTGCCGCCCTTTTTCTTTCCACCCTTTTTCGCCATTCTTCCTCCTTGAAGTTAGAACGCTCAGCTGAAAAGCCCGGGACCGAGGTCTCACTACGGATGGTCTGAGCCGCCCACCCTCATACAAGATGTAGATTATGGATGAGAAACTCTTGAAGTCAAGCACAAAAGTGATCTATAGGGCAAAAATCCCACCCCGGATCACCTGCACGCGCGTGCGATCAGCGGACGCTTGAGCAACGCGCGCAGCTTGCTGTTCAACTCGAGACGATCATCCGGAGGATTTTCCGCGAGCGCGTGTTGATACGCGTTCTCTGCGTCCGATCGACGTCCAATGCGATCGTAGGTCAGCCCCAACTGATAATGTGCGCGCGCAAGAGCCGCATACGGCGCGGACGGACGCAGCGCGATGACCGTGCGCGCCTCTTCGATCGCGCGATTTGCGTCGCAGAGTTCCGTCAGCTCCTGCGCAATGCCGAGGCGCGCGTTCACTTCTGATATTGCCGGTGCGGCGATCCGCTTTTCCCTCGCCGCGTCGGCGAGGGCTCGGTACGTTTGCAGCGCGCCTTGGTGATTGTTCAAGTAGCCGCCCTGCACAGCCGCCAGCCGAAGGTAGAACACGGGGTTGTGCGGATAGCGCTTGCGCAGCCCGTCGATGAGATCCAGCGATCGCAACGATTGCCGCTCGTACCACAGATAGATAAGGTGGAGTTGATAGTCGGCTTCACCCCTGAGCAACAGGCCCTGGCTGCGTGTTTGCTCCATTTCCCGCAGTCCGCCTGTGCGATCTCCGGCTGGTAGCCAGAGCAGGAAGCGCAGCAGGCGTGCCGCCGCCGGGGCAATCGCTGCGTAGTAGTGGTACAGGCCAAGCCCGAAGTAGGCGTCGCTCAATGCTGGATCGAGCGTGACGGCCCGGCGCAGCGAGTCGTGGATCCGATTGCCGTCGCGGGCAGCGGACAGATACTGCGCGCGCAGCCCGCGGAGCAGCACTCGGGTGCCGTAGGCACCGCCGTTGTAGAACCAGGCTTCTGCGCGCTTGGGCTCGCGCGCTACCCACCGTTCAGCCGACCCGATCGATTTGTCGATCTTGGCCACTAGGCGCGCGTCGCCGCTCGTGTTCTCCTGGTCGATCAGAATCTGCCAGTAATCTGTGACGGCATCAAGGACCTCGCAGCCAACCGGCGGCGCCGGCGGGCAGGCGTGCTGAAGCCGCTGATGCGCTTCGTCGAAGCGCGCGTCCAGAATCAGTTCGTAGGCTTGCTGGAGTGGCTCAGGAGAGGTGAGGCCGGCCGCCGGGAGCGACGCCGGAAACACGACTGCCGCCGCGGTGAGTAACCACCTCACGGCAGGCTGGTGCGGAGCTGCTGCTTGGCGGCATGCCGCTCGACAGCGAGCGCGATCAGTTTGTCGAGCAGCTGCGGATACGAGATGCCGGAGGCTGCCCACATCTTCGAGTACATGCTGATGGTGGTGAATCCCGGGATGGTGTTGATTTCGTTGACGTACAGCGTGCCGGACGCGCCGTCCATCAGAAAATCGACCCGTGCCATCCCCGCGCAATCCAGCGCCAGAAACACCTCGATGGCCAGCCGCTGCGCGTCGGCCGCAACCGTTTCAGGGATCTCCGCCGGGATGATCACCCGCGAGTGGTCATCGAGATACTTGGCTTCATAGTCGTAGAACTCCCGGGACGGAATGACCTCGCCGGGGACCGATGCCTCCGGGTGATCGTTACCGAGCACGGCGACTTCAATCTCTCTTGCGTTCGGCACCGCCGCCTCGATGACGATCTTGCGGTCGTATTCACCAGCGGTGTCGATGGCAGCCTTCAGATCCGCCGGGTGCTTCGCTTTCGAGATGCCGACGCTCGAACCGAGGTTCGCCGGTTTCACGAAGACGGGGTAACCAAGCTCGGCTGCGACAGCCGCCGACACGCGGTCCGGGTCCTCAATCCAGCTCTGGCGAAGCACGACCAGATACCTCGTAATTGGCAGGCCCTTGGCGACGAACACAAGTTTTGAGACCGCCTTGTCCATGCCGACCGCCGAGGCGAGCACGCCGGCGCCGACGTACGGGATGTTGGCGAGCTCGAGCAGGCCCTGGACGGTCCCATCCTCGCCGTACGGGCCGTGAAGGACGGGAAACACGACATCGAGTCCCAGTCCGGTGACGGTCGGCGTGGGGCCGCGCTCGATCGTGAGTACCTGTTCATCGCCAGGGTGCGCAAGCAGGTGCGCTTCACGGTCGCCGTGCGACAGCCGCTTGCCTGCCGTGGATCGTTTCTCCCCGATCACTTCCGCGGCCGATGACGAGGTTGGCAGACGCGAGGCAATGACCCAGCGCCCATCCTTCTCGATACGGATGGCGACTGGCTCGTAGCGTTGCTTGTCGAGATTCTGAACGACGGCTGCTGCCGACGCGATCGAGACTTCATGCTCGCCGGATCGGCCACCATAAATGACGCCCACGCGGAGCTTCTTCACGTTAACTACTAATATACCTTCGACTCTTGGCTCTAGGCTCTGGACTCTCGGCCAGGCCAAAAGCCCAGAGCCCAAAGTCCAGAGTCACATGTCCAGTCCGTTCGGTTTCCAGATCACCCACACGCACGGCGCCGCCCGTCGCGGTGTTTTGAAGACGCCCCATGGCACCGTGAACACGCCCGCGTTCATGCCGGTCGGGACGCAGGGCGCCGTGAAGGCTGTGACGCACCGCGATCTCGATGCGCTCGGCACCGAGATCATCCTGGGGAACACCTATCATTTGTTTCTGCGTCCCGGAGCCGATCGGATCGGCCGAATGGGAGGCCTCCATCGATTCATCGGGTGGGACAAGCCGATCCTCACCGATAGCGGCGGCTATCAGGTCTTCAGCCTCGCAGCGCGCCGAACGATCCACGAGGAGGGTGTGACGTTCCGCTCACACCTCGATGGAAGCGAACACGAACTGACACCCGAAACCGTCGTCGATATCCAGGGGCAGCTTGGTTCGGACATCGCGATGGTTCTCGATGAATGCCTGGGGCATCCTGCGACGCCAGCACGGGCGGGCGACTCGGTGGAGCGCACGCTACGATGGGCGAAGCGTAGCCGTGAACATTTCGTGAAACTGAGAGAAGCCCGGAAGGCACCGGACCCCTTGTTCACGAACACCGGACAGGTGCAGTTCGGCATCATCCAGGGCGGCACGTTTCCAGACTTACGAAAACGAAGCGTCGAAGGGACGCTGGAGGTCGGGTTCGAGGCCTATGCCATCGGTGGCCTCAGCGTCGGTGAGCCGATCCCGCTGATGTATGACATCACCGAGCGAACCGCTGCCTTGCTGCCCCACGATTGTCCGCGGTACTTGATGGGCGCCGGCACGCCGGTCGATCTCGTCGAAGGGGTCGCCAGAGGCATCGACCTGTTCGATTGCGTCATGCCGACGCGCAACGCCCGCAACGGGCAACTGTTCACGAGCACGGGACGTCTGAACATAAAAAATGCCGAGTTTGCCGAGGACAGCCGACCGCTCGATGAGCAGTGCACGTGCTACACCTGCAAGCACTTTTCCAGAGCCTATTTGCGGCACCTTTTTCAGGCCGGCGAGATGACCTCAGGCACCCTTAACACGTTGCATAATCTCCACTTTTACCTTGACACCATGAATCGAATCAGAGAGGCTATAGTGTTTCGCACACTGGAGGAACTCAGGCAGAATTACCGCCGGATCTTTCCCGCCCAGCCGGCGGACTCCACGCTCGAAGGATGATCCACAAGAATCATGCGCGACAGCGTCTATAGCCTCGTGCTCGCGATGGGCACGCCACCGGGACCAGGCGTCAATCCGCTGGTGCAGCTCGTTCCGATTCTGCTCGTTTTCGCGATCTTCTACTTCATCATTCTGCTGCCGGCAAAGCGAAAGCAGAAGAAGCTGGATGAGTTTCTCGAGAGCCTCAAGACGGGCGACCGTGTCGTCACCACCGGAGGCCTTTACGGTTCGGTGACCAGGGTCAACGGTAAGTCGGTGCAGCTGCAGATTGCCAACAACGTGCGCGTCGAAATCGCGCGCAGCGCGATTGTCGGCTATCAGGGACAGGACGCGCTGGCCGACAGCACGAATCAAGGTGTGAATTAGCCATGTCGAATCTACGCTGGAAGCTCATCACCGTCGTCACCGTCTTCGCGGTCTTTTTTGGCGTCGGCGTGTATCCCATTCTCGCCTCGTACTTTCAGCTGCCCGTCCCGGGATGGCTGGCTGCGCATCAGCTGAAGCTGGGGCTCGATCTTCGGGGCGGCGTGCACCTCGTGCTGCGCGTGCAGACCGATGATGCGTTGAGGATGGAGACTGAACAGGAGGTGGGCCGTCTTCAGCAGGAGTTGAAGACGCGAAACGTCCCGGCGACGGTCGACGTGGCCGACGCCACGCAGTTTCGCGTCGAAGGCGTGCCCCCGGCGCAGGACCAGACCTTTCGACAGGCCGCCACGCAAGAAGCGCCCAACTTCGACCGCAGCTCTGGCGTGAACGGTGCCTACACGTTCTCGATGAAGCCGAACATCGTGATTCAGTTGCGGGAAGAAGCCGTCGTGCAGGCGCGCCAGACGATCGAGCGCCGCGTGAACGAGCTTGGCGTCACCGAACCCAGCATCGCACAGCAAGGTTCCGATCAAATCCTGGTTCAACTTCCCGGCGTGAGCGATGTCGAGCGTGCGAAGGAGATCATCGGACGCCTCGGCACTCTCGAGTTGAAGCTCGTCGAACAGGGTCCTGCGGCATCGAGGGACGATCTGCTTCGCGCCACCGGCGGCGCGGTTCCGGCGGATATGGAAGTCGTGAGCGGCGGCGCAGATCCTTCGGCCGGTCCGGCAGCGGGTGCGGCTTTCTACCTGGTTCGCCGCGTGGCCGTCGTGACCGGCAACGATGTCCGCAGCGCTCGCGTGGAGCTTGATCAGAACAGTGCTCCGGCCGTCGGCTTCACGTTGAGCCGGAACGGTGCTGCGGCGTTCGGACGGGCCACGGGCGAAAACGTTGGCCGCCATCTGGCAATCGTTCTCGATAAGTCGGTTCAGTCGGCGCCGCGGATCGACTCGCGGATCAACGACCAAGGACAGATTCACGGTCAGTTTACGCAGCAGGAAGCGCAGGACCTCGTCATGATTCTCCGCTCGGGCGCGCTGCCTGCCACGCTGACGTATCTCGAAGAACGGACGATCGGCCCAAGCCTCGGCGCGGATTCGATTCGTTCCGGCGTGCTTGCGTCGGCCGTAGGGCTGATGCTCATCACGTTGTTCATGCTCGTGTACTACAAACTGTCCGGTGTGAATGCGGTCATCGCGCTCGTCTTCAACCTCGTCATCCTCCTGGGGCTGATGGCGTATATCGGCGCGGTAATGACACTGCCGGGCATTGCGGGCTTCGTCCTGACGATGGGCATCGGCGTCGACTCGAACGTGCTGATCTTCGAGCGTATCAAGGAAGAGCTGGAAGCGCAGCGGGGAGTGCGCGCATCCATCAACGCGGGTTTCAGCCGCGTTTTCTGGACGCTGGTCGACACGCATACGGCGGCGCTGATTTCCGCCGCATTCCTGTTCCAGTTCGGGACCGGGCCGATTCGCGGCTTTGCGGTGACGCTGTTCTTCGGTTTGGCGTCCAACCTCTTTACGTCGATTTTTGTGTCGAAGACCTTGTTCGAGTTCGAGCTTGCGAACCGCAGGGTCCCGGCATTGAGCATCTAACGGTATGCATATTTTCAAAGGCACCAACTTCGACTTCCTCCGGTGGCGGTGGCACGCCATCGTCCTCTCGTGGGTCGTCATCCTCGCGGGCGGGTTCGCCATCTGGAGCAGAGGCATCCCGATGGGCGTCGACTTCGCCGGCGGCACCGTGGTGATTGCACAGTTCGAGCAGTCCGTCAGCATCGAGCAGGTCCGCACGGCGCTCGACAGGTCGTTCCAGGGGGGCGACACCGTCGTGCAGTCGTACGGCGATGCTTCACAGAATCAAGTGATGATGCGGGTTCCCCAAGTGGGGGCCGAGCAGGGCGGGGCGCTGAGCTCGATGCAGACGCAGATTGAGTCGGCCCTGAAGCAGGGCAGCATGCCGGCGTTCAAGGTCGTCGGCAGCGAAATCGTCGGGCCGGTGGTCGGGCAGGAATTGCGGAGCAGAGGCTTCTGGGCGACGGTGCTTTCGCTGATTGGTCTCCTTTTTTATATCGGCCTGCGGTTCCAGTTCAGCTTCGGCGTCGGGGCAGTCGTGGCCACCGTCCACGACCTGCTGATCACGATCGCCTTCCTGGCGTTTTTCCGCTACGACATGAGCTTGAACGTCATCGCGGCCATTCTGACGATTACCGGGTTTTCAACCAACGATACGATCGTGATCTTCGACCGGATTCGCGAGAACCTGCGATCCCATCGGCGCGACGCGCTCGATCACGTCATCAATCTGTCGATCAATCAGACGCTCGGCCGGACGGTCATCACCTCGGGCACGGCGCTGCTGACCGCGCTCGCGCTGTTCTTCTTCGGCGGGGAAGTGCTGCACGGTTTCGCTTTCACGATGGTCGTCGGCATCGTCACGGGAACGTATTCGAGCGTGTTTATCGCCGCCGCGATCGTGAGCTTCTGGCGAGGCTCGACGGCGCGCGCTGCCGCCCACGCGCCGGCGACAGTCGCCGCTCCCGCCCCGCAGCAGCCGGGGCGATCCAAACAGAACAAGAAGCGCGCGTCGTAAACGCCGTCCGGTTTTTTTCTGCTTGACGCTCTTAGCCGCCGCACTCCTTGGCATCGTGCAGGGGGTCACCGAGTTCCTGCCGGTGTCCTCCACTGCACACCTTCTGCTCGCCGGACGACTGCTCGGTCATGACGATCCGGGAGGAGTCTTCACCGTCACCATTCAGCTGGGATCGATCCTCGCGGTCGCGTGGCTTTACCGATCGAAGATCATCGATATGATCACTGGCCTCGGCTCGCGGCCGGCGTCCCGCCATTTTGCGCTGGCGATTTCGGTCGCGACCATTCCCGCCCTCGTCGCCGGCGCGACGCTGTCGGGCGTGGTCAAGCGGGTGCTGTATGCCAGTCCGATGGTGTACGCGGTGGCCTTCATTGTTGGAGGCATCGTCATGCTGATCGTCGAGCGCACGCGGCCGGCGCCGTCGGTCATGGATGCAGAGCGCACACCGATTGGCCGCGCATTCGGCGTTGGGGCGTGTCAGGCGCTGGCACTCATTCCCGGCGTGTCGCGGTCGGGCGCGACGATCGTCAGTGGGATGGTGCTGGGGCTCGATCGAGCGGCGGCTGCCGAGTTTTCCTTCTTTCTCGCGATACCCGTGATGACTGCCGCCTTCGCCCACGAGCTCCTCGAGGTGCGCCACGAATTGTCGCCGGCACGCGGGCTGGAAATCGGCGTCGGTCTGACGTTTGCCTTCCTGTCTTCTCTTCTCATCATCAAGCCGTTCCTTGGATTTGTGCGCCGTGCCGGATTCGCGCCCTTCGCGTGGTACCGCATCGTGCTGGGGCTTTCGTTGATAGCGGCGATTGCCGCAGGATGGATGCGGCAATGATGCAATGGCTGCGCCTGCGCTTCGTGACGGGCTTCTTCGTGATCGTGCCCCTGATCATCAGCCTGTTTGCGCTTGTCTGGGTTTTCGGTGTCGTCGACGGCATGACGACGCCGCTCTACGTCAGGGTGTTCGGGCCGGGGTCGACACCGCCGCCCGGCCTTGGCATCCTGACGACCGTTGCGCTCATCCTGTCGGTCGGCGTCGTGGCCACGAACGTACTCGGGAAGCGCCTGTTGGGACGAGTCGAGGGATACCTGCTGCGCGTTCCCGTCTTTCGGACGGTCTACGCACCGGTCAAGCAGCTGGTCCTGGCGTTTTCGCCGGACAACGAATACGGCTTCAAGCGAGTGGTCATGGTGAAGACCAGCGCGCGCGGCTACCTGTTTGGCTTTCTCACCAAGGAGTTTTCGGTCGAGTCGGCGGGACGGACTGAGTCGCTCATCGCGGTCTTCGTCCCAACGAATCATCTTTATCTGGGCGATATCGTCATCTGCCCGCGTGAAGACGCATTCTTCCCGGACATCACGGTCGAAGAAGGTATCCGCGTATTTCTCACCGGCGGGATGACGTTGCCGACACGCCTCAAACACAACTTTTCTGATAAGGTGACAGGGAGATCATGATGCGGTTCCGGTGGATGCTTGTGGTGTTCTTGATAGGTCTGTTCGCTGGGAACGCGCAGGCTGCGATGCGACAGCCCGACGCGGCTCCCGTGCATCGGGGAGGCGGCGAGGCCAGTCTCGTTCTGCCAGACCTTGCACAAGTGGACTTCCTCGGGGTGAACGCCAGAACGCTGCTGACCGCCGGCCTCGGCGTGTGCGTGCTCGGCCTGCTGTTCGGTCTCGTCTCGTACAACCGCCTCAGGAAGCTTCCGGTTCACCGCTCGATGCTCGAGGTCTCCGAGCTGATCTATGAAACCTGCAAGACTTACCTGACCACACAGGGGAAGTTCATTCTCATCCTGGAAGTCTTCGTCGGCTCCATCATCGCGGTGTACTACGGGCTGCTGCAGCATTTTCCGATTGGCCGCGTGGCCATCATCCTGATTTTCAGCCTGATCGGCATTGCCGGCAGTTATTGCGTCGCCTGGTTTGGCATTCGCGTGAACACGTTTGCGAACTCGCGCATGGCGTTCGCAAGCCTGCGCGCCAAGCCGTTTGCGCTGCACGCGATTCCGCTCGAGGCCGGTATGAGCATAGGGATGCTGCTCATCAGCGTCGAGTTGTTCATCATGTTGTGCATCCTGCTGTACATTCCGGGCGATCTGGCAGGCTCGTGCTTCATCGGCTTCGCTATCGGCGAGTCGCTCGGCGCGTCGGCGCTCCGCATCGCCGGCGGCATCTTCACCAAGATCGCCGACATCGGCGCCGATCTGATGAAGATCGTGTTCAACATCAAGGAAGACGATGCGAGGAATCCCGGGGTGATCGCAGACTGTACGGGCGACAACGCGGGCGATTCGGTGGGCCCGAGCGCCGACGGCTTCGAAACCTACGGCGTCACCGGCGTCGCGCTCATCTCGTTCATTCTGCTCGCCGTGCACAGCGAGGTCGTGCAGGTGCAGCTGCTGGTCTGGATTTTCGTGATGCGCATCATGATGATCCTGGCGAGCGGCGTTTCGTACCTGGTCAACCACGCGATTGCCACCGCACGTTATAAGGATGCGATCGCGATGAACTTCGAACACCCGCTTACCGTGCTCGTCTGGCTCACCTCGATCGTGTCGGTCGCGACGACGTACGCGATTTCCTATCTGTTGATTCCGACGCTCGGCGACGGCACGCTGTGGTGGAAGCTGTCGACGGTAATCACCTGCGGCACGCTCGCGGGTGCGATCATTCCCGAGCTGGTGAAGATTTTCACGTCGACCGAATCGGCGCACGTGCGCGAAGTCGTCGCCTCCTCGCGGGAGGGGGGCGCCTCGTTGAACATCCTTGCGGGCCTGGTGGCGGGCAATTTCAGCGCGTACTGGCTCGGTCTGACGATCGTCGCGCTCATGGCGATTGCCTATGGCGTGAGCGGCGCCTTCGAGTCGCTGATGACCGCGCCGCCGGTGTTCGCGTTCGGCCTCGTGGCCTTCGGCTTCCTCGGCATGGGCCCCGTCACGATCGCCGTCGATTCGTACGGCCCGGTCACCGACAACGCGCAGTCGGTGTTCGAATTGTCGGTCATCGAGCTGATTCCAGGCATCAAGCAGTCGATTCAGAGCGAGTACGGTTTTTCACCCGACTTCACGACGGCGAAATACCTGCTCGAGGAGAACGACGGCGCTGGCAATACGTTCAAGGCCACCGCCAAGCCTGTCTTGATTGGCACGGCGGTGGTCGGCTCGACGACGATGATTTTTTCGATCATCGTGATGCTGACGGACGGGTTGACAGAGAATGTCGAGAATCTCTCCATCCTTCACGCGCCGTTCCTGCTGGGCCTCATTACGGGCGGCTCGGTCATCTATTGGTTCACGGGCGCATCGACGCAGGCCGTCACGACTGGGGCCTACCGTGCCGTGGAGTTCATCAAGGCGAATATCAGGCTCGAAGGAGTGGAAAAGGCGTCAGTGGCCGACAGCAAGCGCGTGGTCGAGATTTGCACGCAATATGCGCAGAAGGGGATGTTCAATATTTTCCTGGCTGTCTTCTTCTCGACACTCGCTTTTGCCTTCGTCGAGCCATACTTCTTTATCGGCTATCTGATTTCGATCGCGTTGTTCGGCCTTTTCCAGGCGATTTTCATGGCGAACGCCGGCGGGGCCTGGGACAATGCCAAGAAAGTCGTTGAAGTCGAGCTGAAAGAGAAGGGCACGCCGCTGCATGCAGCGACCGTGATTGGCGATACGGTCGGCGACCCTTTCAAGGACACCTCATCGGTCGCGATGAACCCGATCATCAAGTTCACGACGCTCTTCGGGCTGCTCGCCGTGGAGCTCGCTGTGCAGCTGACGGCCTCGCAAGGGCCGGGCCTGTCGCACGTGCTGGCGGCGGTCTTTTTTGCCGCGTCGCTCGTGTTCGTCTGGCGGTCGTTCTACACGATGCGGATCAAAGCGGCCCGGGTCCACTGAACGCGCAGATAAATGTCTGCAAAAGAGACGATTTCGTTGGCCTTTTGAGGCCGTTTTGCGTGTTGACTTTAGGTATACCCGGTCATATGATTCGCGGGTTTTCCTCAACCGGCAAGTAATAGCGAACATCAGCGGTCCGGCGATGCCGCTGACAGGGTGTCTCTGGAATCAGAATCGCTTCGGCGGTGTCTAAGTCGCTATAATCGCCGACCCCTTACGATTCGGCAGGAGGTTTGAACGTGGCACGTCAGGAGATGTTCGGTGACGTCGTGAAACCGTCCATAACGATCGGAAGCCAGCAGTGGTATACGCTTCCGCTCTCGATTTTGGCGCACGTCGTCGTCATCGGCGCTTTGATTGTGATTCCCCTCATGGCGACGGACATTCTGCCCACGCCGCCATCGATGATGGCGTTTGTGTCAGCACCGCCCCCGCCACCCCCCCCACCACCACCGCCGCCGCCGCCGCAAGCTGCGGCGCCCAAGCCGGTGATGGACGTGAACCCTTCGGCAGCTCCGGTCGAGGCGCCAAGCGAGATCAAGCCCGAGACCGGGTTTATAGAACAGGAGCGCGTCGCAACGGTCACCGGCGATATAGGTGGCGTTGTCGGAGGTATTCCCGGAGGCGTTCCCGAAGCTCCACCCCCACCCCCGCCGCCCCCCGCGCCCGTGCGCGTTGGTGGCAACATTCAGGCCCCCAAGAAGGTGAAAGATCAGAATCCCGTGTATCCGCCTATCGCACAGTCTGCGCGCGTGCAGGGCGTCGTGATTCTCGAAGCCACCATCGGCCCGAATGGCAGCGTGCAGGACGTGCGTGTCCTGCGCTCGATTCCGCTGCTCGACGCGGCGGCCATCGAGGCCGTGAAGCAGTGGCAGTACACTCCGACGTTGCTCAACGGCGTTCCAGTGCCGGTCATCATGACGGTGACGGTGAATTTCACACTGCGGTAAAAACTCTCATTTTTTAAGGAGCGGACGATGGAAAGCGGTGGACTGAATCTAATTGAAATGTGGGGCACGATGGGCTTTGTCGCCAAGGCGGTGGCCTTCGTGTTGTTCTTCATGTCGATGTGGTCGATCGGCGTTGCCGTCGAGCGCATCTACACGTTCGTGCAGGCGAAGAACCAGTCGAAGGTTTATGCCCCCCAGGTCGCCAAGCACCTGAAGGACGGCCGCCTGAAGGACGCGATCGCCATCTCGACCAACAAGAACTATCGCTATAGCCACCTTGCCAAGGTCGTGCTGGCGGGCCTGCAGGAATATCAGTTCCAGCAGGACAATGCCGGCGGTCTTAGCCGCGAGGAGCTGCTCGACACCGTGCGCCGGTCGATTCAGCGCGCCACAGCACTGACGGCCAACGATCTGAAGAAGGGCATCAGCGCCCTGGCGACCATCGGCGCGACGGCGCCGTTCGTCGGACTGCTCGGCACGGTCGTCGGCGTCATCAACGCGTTCACGGGTATCGCGTCAACGGGCTCGGGCGGCATCGGCGCCGTCTCGGCCGGTATTGCAGAAGCGCTCGTCGAAACGGCGCTTGGACTGCTCGTCGCGATTCCGGCAGTGTGGTTCTATAATTACCTCACGGGCCGCATCGAGTACTTCAACGTCGAAATGGACAACTCGTCGTCGGAGCTCGTGGACTACTTTATTAAGAAAACTGCTTAGGAGTGACGAGTGGCGAGTGACAAGTGACGAGGCAGGCTCGTCACTCGTCACATGTCACTGAGCACTGAACCAGGAGAACCACCATGTCAATGTCAGTTGGCGGAGATCAGGGAGGCGTTAAGTCCGACATCAACGTCACCCCGCTGGTCGACGTCATGCTCGTGCTGCTCATCATCATGATGCTCGTTGCGCCGATGCTCCAGAAGGGCGTCGATGTGAAGCTGCCCAGCGCCGCGAATACGAGCGACAAGCCCGATACCAACGGCCAGGCCGTCGTCGCGATCGGCGCAAACAAGCAGATCTATCTGAACGCTGTTCAGGTGCGCCAGAGCGACCTTCCCTCGAAGGTGGCCGATGCGATCGAAGGGCAGACCGACAAGGTCGTCCTGATCAAGGCTGACGAGGACGTGGACTACGCCACCGTCATGGAGACGATGGATAGCTTGCGGTCGGCCGGCATCGAAGACATGGGCCTCATCACGGAGAAGAAAGTCCGGGGAGGCAACTAATGTCCGTCAAACACGGCCACGCGCACAAGCACTACGGCGCAGACAAAGTCTTCAAGGGCAAGGATCTGCACGCGAGTGCGGACATGAACGTCACGCCCATGATCGACGTGCTGCTGGTGCTACTCGTGATCTTCATGGCGGCGCTGCCTTTGACTCAGAAGGGCCTCGACATCAACTTGCCGGCCGAGACCAAATCGAGCCAGCAGCAGCAGGTCGACACCAGCCAGATCGTGCTCGAGTTCACCGCCGATCGGCAGATTTCGATCAACAAGCAGCCGGTCACCATGGGCGAGCTCGAGACGAGACTCCGGAACATCTTCGAACAGCGCGAGCAGAAGACGATGTTCATCGCTGCTGCCGGGACGCTGCGCTACGGCGAAATCGTTGCGGTCATCGACGCAGCGAAGGGCGCCGGCGTCGAGAAGGTCGGAATAGTCACCGAGGGCATGCGTCGCGCCGCCGGTGTGAATCCCGCGAATTAGGATCCAGGCTTCGGGCTTCAGGCTCTGGGCCTGCAGGAAGTGATGGAAAGGCCGCTTGTGAGAACAGGCGGCCTTTTTCTTTGTTTTCTGAGAGGGCTGAGGGCTGAGGGCTAAGCGTCAAGAGAGGCGCGAAGCTAGCCTCTTCGCGGCGAAGACTGAGCGGTACGGATCGCCGCCCGAATCATCAGCAGGAGCTGATGCGCTTCGCCTGATTCCCACCCAATCTCCTTGGCTGTTACCAGACCTGTGTTGGTGGCAACGCGCAGCCACCAGGTGGCTTCCCGAGCCTCTTTTCGTGAGACTCCACAGAGCTTCAGGACGCGAGACGCGAACAGGAGTGAGCGGTCGCAGATGATTGACTGGGCCATGCGGGCAATCGTCCAATATCCTTGCCAGACACAAGGGGCTGAAGACGGGTGGAAAACCGCTGTTCGTCGATCAGTGTGGCAGGTCCTTCACACCGCCCTTCCGACCAAGATCGCAACTCTTGCCCGATAGCGGCCCCTAGGTCTCTCAGGGAACAAAAGAAAAAGGCCGCTCCATATTCAGAAGCGGCCTCCTAGTACCCGTGATGTCTGGCCCTTAGCCCTTAGCCCTTCACTTACTTCCCTTCCGCCTGCTTCTTCTTCAGCGCGACGGCCTGCTCCTGGAGCTTGGTGGCTTCCGTCAGGAGCGCCTTCTGCTTCGCCGCGTCCTTCTCCATGGCTGCCTGGACCCTGAGGAGTAGTCCCCTGTAGGTGACCGCCTCGACGTAGTCCGGCTTCAGCTGCAACGCCTTGTCGATAGACGCGAGTCCGTTGTCCGTGTATTCGCGCTTCTGTGCGTCGGTCAGGCGTGTGTTGCGATAGGCCTCGTCCCAGTAGTAGGTCGCAATCGCGTAGTGCGCCTCGGGGTTGTTCGGCTCGAGCTCGGCGCGCTGCCGAATGGCGGCGATCAGCTTTTCAAAGTCTCCCTGGCGCTGATAGAAGCCGGCGAGCTGCTGATAGACAGCCGCGTCCTTCGGCTTGGCCTCCTTGGCTTTCATCAGCGTCCCTTCGGCCTCGTCGACGTTTCCCGCGTCCTCGTAGATCTTCGCGAGGGCGAAGTAGTTCGTCGTGTCGCTCGGATCAAGCTGAATCATCCGCTGCACGATGGGCTCGGCCTGTGTCGGGTCGTCGAGCTTGTCCGGTCCGTAGGCGGCCACGAGATAGTCGAGCGCCAGCTTCCTGATCTCGGGGCGCGTCTCCTTTTCGGCCGAGAGCTTGTAGTTCTCGATCGCCTTCGTCAGGTTCGCGTCGTTTGCCGCCTCGCCTTTGCGGGCTGGCTTGTAGAGGTTGTCGTAGCTGTTCGCCAGAAAGAAGTAGGAGGTCGTGCCCTCGGGGGATTCCGGCGATGCCTTGATGACCTCTTCGTACCTGGCCGCGGCGTCCTCGTACTTCTGTTGCTGATACAGGGCATTTGCTTCCTTGAACGCTCGACGCCCCTGAAGGTTACCCACCTGGCCGCACGCCGCAACCGAGATCGCGACACCGCCGGCCAGAATCGCCTTACTTAACAAACGCATCAGATCCCCCTCGATATGCCCGCTCGGGCTCAAATTGCGCCGAATTTTAGTGAAAAACCCGGCAAGTATATGGACCGCCCCAAGCCAAGTCAAGGCAGCAAACGGGTGAAAAATGGCTCCATCCTTGACCCCCGGCAGGGTGCTCCCTATGATGGGATAAACGGCTGCCGACATTCCAGTTAGACACCGTTTTCCAGCTTTAGTCCGCCGAAAAATGATTCGATTTGAAGACCTGCTCGAACGGGTACGGGCGTATACCACCGACGAGGAGCGCGAATTCCTTCGCCGAGCCTACGTGTTCTCTGCCCTGGAGCACAAGGGGCAGGTCAGGCATTCGGGGGAGCCCTACCTGATTCATCCCCTGGAGGTTGCCAGCATCCTGGCCGACATGCGGCTCGACCCGGTGGCCATCGCCGCCGGGCTCCTGCACGACGTCGTGGAAGACACCCTGACGACGATCGAGAAGATTCAGGAGCATTTCGGCGCGGAGGTGGCCCACGTTGTCGAGGGGGTCACCAAGATCAGCGCCATCCCGTTCTCCTCGAGCGAAGAGCGGCAGGCGGAGAACTTCCGCAAGATGCTGCTGGCGATGGTTGATGACATCCGTGTCATTCTGGTCAAGCTCGCCGACCGGCTGCACAACATGCGGACGCTGGAACACATGTCCGACGAACGGCAGCAGAAGACGGCGCAGGAGACCCTGGACATCTACGCGCCGATCGCCAATCGCCTCGGGATGAGCAAAATCAAGAACGAGCTGGAGGAGCTCTCGTTCAAGTACCTTGACCCCGACGGCTATCAGGCGCTCACTGCAAAAGTCGAGAACCGGCGAAAAGCGGCCGAGATTGAGATTGAAGATCTCAAGAAGACGATCACGGCGAAGTTGAGCGAGGCCCAGGTCCCCGTCATCAGCGTCGACGGCCGGCTGAAACGCCTCTACAGCATCAATCAGAAGCTGAAGCGCCAGAATATCGAACTCGACCAGGTCTACGACTTCGTCGCCCTGCGCATCGTCACCGACAGCGTGAGGGACTGCTACGCGGCACTCGGCATCATTCACCAGACGTGGTCGCCGGTCCCCGGGCGCATCAAGGACTTCATCGCGATGCCTCGGCCGAACGGCTATCAATCGCTGCACACGTCTGTCATCAGCGAGCGTGGGTTCCCTTTCGAAGTGCAGATTCGGACCGACGGCATGCACAGGCACGCCGAGGAAGGGATCGCCGCGCACTGGAAGTACAAGGAAGGGCGCGTCGGCGATCATCGCGACGAGCGGCACTTCCAGTGGATCCGTCAGCTGCTCGAAGTGCAACAGGAGGTCAGCGATCCGCACGAGTTCATTCAAAACCTCAAAGTCGATCTGTATCCGGAAGAGGTCTACATCTTCACGCCCAAGGGGCAGGTGAAGGCGTTGCCCCGCGGCGCGACACCGGTCGATTTTGCGTATGCCATTCACACCGACATCGGACATCAATGCGTCGGCGCACGGGTCAACGGCAAGATGGTGCCGCTGCGAACGAGGCTTCGGAACGGCGATATCGTCGAGATCGTGACCAACAGCGGTCACAAGCCGAGCCGCGACTGGTTGAACTTCGTCGTGACGGCGAGAGCGCGGGGAAAGATCAAGCATTTTGTGCAAGGTGAAGAACGTGTGCGCAGCGTTGATCTTGGCCGCAAGTTGCTGGAGAAAGAAGCGCGCCGCTTCGACCTGAATCCCGCGACCCTGTTCGAGAGCGACACGTTCAAGAAGATTGCGGTCGACTATGGTCCAGGCGACGAAGTGTTCGCCGAGGTTGGATACGGGAAGATCCAGCCGAGGAAATTGCTGGCCCGTCTCGTTCCGCAGGACGATCTGAAGGAGAAGCCGCCTGCCGCGAGCGTCGCGCCGCCGATGCGGCGTGTGTTCGGCGGAGGTAGCGCGGGCACGGTGGGTGCCGGCGGCGAAGACAAGATCAAGGTGCGCGGCATCGACGATCTGATGGTCGTGCGGGCGCGTTGCTGCAATCCGATTCGTGGCGAGGCGATCGTCGGGTACATCACGCGCGGGAAGGGTGTCTCGGTGCACTCGGCCACCTGCTCGAACGTGCAGAACCTTCTCTACGATCCCGAGCGGCGCATCGAGGTGGAATGGGACAGCGACGCGGACGCTTCACGCTATATCGTCCGGCTGACGATGCAGGTAGAAGACCGGCAGGGGATTCTGGCGGACGTCAGTTCACGTATCGCGGCGATCGACACCAACATCACCAATGTCGAGGCATCCGGCGCCGATGACGACCATCGCGGACGCATCAACATGGCTGTCGAGATCAAGGACGTGAAGCACCTCGAGAAGGTCATCAAGCTGCTCCGGGGCGTCGATGGCGTGCTCGACGTCGAGCGCGCTGGCGCCAGGACGTAGCTCGCCCTTCACCACAGAGGACACGGAGGAATCTCAAAGAATCTGAAGGGTTTACGGGATCTTTGTGCGTGCTGTGCCTCTGTGTTCCTCTGTGGCAAAGGGCACAAACGCAAGGTATAATACGGGGTTCTCTCGGGAGGAATTTTAATGGCCAAGAGTTGTGAGATTTGCGGGAAGAAGCCTGTCGTCGGCCGCACGGTGAGCCATGCGCACAACGTTCACCCGCGTCGATTCGAGCCGAACCTGCAAACGGTCCGCGCGCTCATCAATGGCGGGGTTCGCCGAATCCGCGTGTGCACGCGTTGCCTGCGGAGCAACAAGATCGTCAAAGCGGCGTGATGCTGTCGGCCGTCTCGACCGATTCCGCCCCGAAAGCGCTGGGGCCGTATTCGCAGGCCATTCGCGCGGGTCAGTTTCTATTTGTTTCTGGACAAGTGCCGATCGACCCTGCCACTGGCGAACTCGTGCAGGGCAGCATCGGCGATCAGGCACGCCGGGCCCTTCAGAACGTGGGTGAGATTTTGAAGGCGGGCGGCGGAACGTTCCACAACGTCGTCCGCACGACCGTCTATCTCGCCGATCTCGCCGATTTTCCGGCGATGAACGAGGTCTACGGCACCTTCTTTTCCGCTCCGCAGCCGGCGCGCTCGACCATCCAGGCTGCACGCCTTCCCCGAGACGCTCGCATCGAGATAGACGTCATCGCGTTCGTGGGCTGACGCTCTCGTCCTTCCCGTCTACGGAATGATCAGCGACGACGCCGGCGCCGTTGGTGCGTCGGTCCCCTGCGCCGGTGTGCCCGGCGGCGGCGCGAGAACGCGTACCAGCAGCGCCTGAAACAGCGTGCTTTGCGGATCGAGGCGGGACGTGGATTTTGCCGCCTCTTCGATTCTCCGCAGAGCAATCGCCGCATCGCGCTCAAGCCCCGAGCCGCCGGCCTTCGAGATCTCCGCCACCATGGTCGTCAGTTCCGTTGTCAATCGAGCTGCCGGCAGCGATGCAGGCTGGTGCTCGTAGACGATGCCGCGCGCGGCCGTTTCAAGCGTTGCCGCTACCGCCTCCGCGGCCTGAGCGATATCGCCATCCAGGACCTTCTGAAATCCTTCGCCCCGATGACGTGAAACGAGCGACGCCAACATCAGAAAGATGCGGGCCTGGCGCTCGCTGAATCCTTCGAGAAGGGGCAGCAGCGCTGCGCGGTCGCTTTCAATCTGG
>JAMQPK010000185.1 GCA_023717525.1 Vicinamibacterales bacterium
GCGTACCTCTTTCTCGATATGCCGGAGAAACCTCCACCGCCGATGGCGCTCGGCTTCACGCCAAGCCGGCCATACATCCCGTCGATGCCGACCCCGATTGCGGAACTACGGGACCGGTTGCCCGAAGTGCTGGAGCGCGCCGAGGCGACGTTCAAGGTCCTTCAGGAGATCGTCGCCCGGATGCCCGACAGCCTCGACCGCGCCAACCGATTCTTCACCAACGTCGAGCGTATCGTCCGCGAAAGCGATCTGCCGACACTCAGCGCCGACTCGCGCAAGTTCTTCTCGACGACCAGCGCGCAGATCGAGGCGATCGCCTCGAACCTGGACGGACTGGTCGGCGACGAGGGAAAACTGTCGAAGTTCGCCGACGACGCACGCGCCGCCATCGACGCGGCAGACCTGCCCGCCTCCGGCCGCGCCACGCGTGAGGCGATGGAACAGACCAGCCTGGCGGCGGAGGACCTGCGGCGCTCGCTGCCCGCGATGCGCGAGTCGCTCGCGCAGCTCCGCGAGCTCGCGCGCCAGCTGCAGGAACAGCCGGAGTCGGTGGTCCACGGCACACAGCAGGCAGGAGCAAAGGCGAAATGATTCGGCGCTCGAGATACGGAATGCTCGTCGTGCTGGCTGTGGCCTGTCTGGGCGGAGGCTGCCGTGTTCAGCTTCAACGCCCGCATACCGTTCCCATCCGCATGATCGAGCCGAGACTGGTCGAGCCTGTTGGGGTGGCCGCCGATTCCCCGAACTCCACGAGCGTCCGTCTGCTCGAGACGCAGGCGCGCGGACACATCGGCCGTCGCGTGCTGCACCAGCAGCCTGGTGGTGAGTTGACCGAGGATCCGGTCTGGCTCTGGACATCCACGCCTGATCGCTACCTGGATTCGGCCGTGCGATATGCCATCGCGTCGAGTCCCGATGTCCGAATCGTCGACGCCGGCAGCTCACGGTCGCTGGCCGTCACGTTGGTGGTGTGGCAGATCGAGGCGGCGCCGAGCCCACGGCTGGTCGGGGCTGTCGAGGTACAGGTAGTGACGACCGACCGGGCGGTCCATTCGGAGATCATCCGCGCGGAGGAACCGATCGCGGTCGACCTGCCCGGCGACCTGGCCTCGGCCTCCGGCCGACTGCTCGGGCGCCTCGCCAAGGACTGCCTCTCGCGGGTCATGCGCCAGGGCGCATGACGTCAACTCACGGCGCCGCCGGTCATACGCACGGCATGAACGCCGACGCCGACCGGCGGTATCTGAGCATCGCCTTCCTGCTCATCGTCGGATTCATGGCCTTCGAAGTCGTCGCCGGAATCCTGGCGCACTCGCTCGCGCTGTTGTCCG
This sequence comes from Vicinamibacterales bacterium, assembly GCA_023717525.1. Taxonomy (GTDB): domain Bacteria; phylum Acidobacteriota; class Vicinamibacteria; order Vicinamibacterales; family JAMQPK01; genus JAMQPK01. The sequence continues at coordinate 1,332 of JAMQPK010000185.1, forward strand.
ACGCCGCCCACATGCTTACCGACGCAGGGGCGCTCGCCTTGTCACTGGTGGTCCTTCGATACGTGCAGCGTCCAGGCGGCGAGGCCCTGACGTACGGCAGACAGCGGGCTGAAGTGCTGAGCGGCCAGGCCAATGGAGCCGTACTCCTCGTGCTCGGGCTGCTGGTGATCTACGAGTCGATTTCGCGGTTGATCACTCCGCCCGACGTCGCTGGTCTGGCTGTGACGATTGTTGCAGCGGCCGGCGTCATCGTGAATCTTGCCGCGGCGTGGGTCATGGCGAAGGCCAACCGTCAGAGCCTGAACATTGAAGGCAGCTTTCAACACATCGTGACCGACCTGTATGCCTTCCTCGGAACGCTCATCGCTGGAATCGTGATCATGGTGACCGGCTTCGATCGCGCGGACGCGATTGCCTCGCTCGTCGTCGCCGGTCTGATGTTGCGTTCGGGTTTCGATCTTCAGCGCAAAGCCATCCGCGTGCTGCTCGAAAGCGCACCGGCGGGGATGCCGCCCGCAAAGGTCGGCATGGCAATGGCGGAGATCCGGCATGTCAAAGAAGTACACGACCTGCATGTGTGGGAGCTGGCCCCTGGGCATCCAATCCTGACGGCGCATGTGCTCGTCGCACAGGATGCCGACTGCCATGCGATCCGCCGCGAGATCGAACGGATGCTGAGGGACCGCTTCACAATCGGGCACACGACGCTACAGGTCGACCACGCGCAGTCGCAACTGCTGTCGATTCAGCGGTAAGGGATGTGATTACGGCTTGGGATTCGCGAGTTGGCCGAGCAGCGCTTCCAGTCGTTGCCGTGCCGCTATCAGGCGCTCTTTTAGATCGTCGTACACGAACTGGTGCCCTGCCTCCACCGCCTGAATCATCGGTACTTCGGCTTGTTGATAGGCCTGATCGAGCTGCGCCCGTCGCGCCTTGTCGCTCACGCGGTTGATGAGCGACCTCACCGATTTCATCAAATCCCGCGACTCGTGAAGGGCGTCGTACAGCGTCCGTGCCGCCTCGGAGCGCTCCACTCTTGGTGCGATCCCGTTCTTACCATGGCACTGCGCGCACTGCGTCTCCAGTGCCCGCGGCGACGGCCTCAGAGAGCCGGCCCCGCCATGGCAAGTAGTACAGACCGGGACTCTGCTGTCGCCTTTCTCGATGAGAGCGAAGTGCTGACTCTTCTGGAACGCGACGAACGGACCGGCGTGGCAGGTGCCGCACGTCGCTGGCAGGTTCTTACGGTTCACCGGACTCGCCGGATTTGTGCTGTGCAGAATTCCGCGGTGCGCAAGGAAGGACTCGAACGTCGTGGCATCGCCGCCGTGGCATTTTTCGCAGCCGACGTTGTTGCGGCTGTGAGCCGAACGATCCCAGTCGGCGAGATGGTCGGGAGCGGGGGCCTCAGGTCTGGAAAAGTGGCAGTCAGCACATCTGCTGGACTGGGACATCGCTGGCGTCGCGAGGAAAACGAACGCCGTCAGACAAAAACCGATGACACCGAATCGCCTTGTCACGTTTTCTCCAGTATATGCTATGCGCATGGCGCCTCCGGCATCACATCCTGCTGTACTGGCCGTTCACGGCGCGGCGGCAGCGGTCGGTGACCACCAGCAGCCGGCCGCGCCTGCCTCCTTCTGGCGCCATTGGTTCGCGTCTCCGCAGGGCACACATTTCGCAGATCGGGTGCGAGCGTTCGTTGGCGCTCTTGATCAGTTGCTGGACGTGCCGCCGTCGATGCTGACTGCAGGCGATCTCAAGGCCGTCGGCGCCGGCGTGGAGCGGGTCGTGGAGTGCGTGGAAGCCGAGATTGAAAGAATTGGCGCGTCGAGCGGCGCCGCGCCCGCCCTCGCACAAGCGGTCTACGTCATTCGCGCGCGCTACGAAGAGCTCTACCGGCGCGGTGCAACCGGCTAGAACTTCAGATTCAGAAGCGCACGCGAACACCGATCCACGCGCGTACGGGCGCCCCTGCAGCGAGGAAAGTCGTTTGCGGTACAGGGAACTGCCCATTGATGGCCGGCAATGAGCGCGCGACGAAGTTGCCTGATTCCGTGAAGCCGGAGGGACCAAGCTGTGCCCCGGAGGCGTACTCGGTATCGAACAGATTGTTGACCTGCCCGATGAAATCAAGGTGCGAGGTTAACGAGTAACGCGCGCCGAGGTTGACGACCGCATAGCCATCGACAGTGCCTTCACCGAAATAGTACGTGCCGTCCGGTTCGTGAAGGTTGTTTTCGTTGCCCCGCGCATACGAACCGCCGCTCACGACAAGGTCGGCGTCGAGGCTGAAGCGCTTCGTGAGCTGCACGTCGCCGAAGACCTTGAACAGGTGTTCCGGTATGAACGGCAGGCGATCGCCGGGCGCGATCTCGATCACGCCCTCGAGGCCTCGTTGCCCGTCCTCGGCGGCATCGTTGGTGCTATTGCTCTCTCCGTTGACGGTCTCCTCGCTCTCGAAGGTGGCACGCAGGAACGTGTATCCCGCACCAAAGCTCACCCGTCCCACTTGGCTCCTGGCACCGAGCTCCAGACCTTGCCGGCGTGTCTTCCCGAAGTTCTTGAAGTAGCCAAACCCCGTCTGCTCCGAGGTCACAAAGAGGATGTCATCGCGGTTCTCAGCACGGAACGCACCCGCGTACCAGGCGAGCTTGGCGTAAGTACCGCGGATGCCTCCCTCTACCGTTCTCGTCACAACCTGACTTAGCGGTGGATCGCCCGCCATCGCGTTGGGCAGTTTGCACGGCTCTTCAGGATTGGCACACCCCAGCTCGATTGCTGTGGCGGCGCGGCTGCCTTCGCCATAGCTCGCGTAGAGGTTGATTGCGGACGAGACGTCGAACGTCACGCCTGCCGCGGGATTGAAGCGCTCGAACACATGATCGCCGTCGAGCGATCCAGGTCCGCCGCCGGGCTCGATCTGATCACGATTCTGCACGGACGTGTGGTTGTACCGTCCGGCAAGCGTCAGGTGCGCGCGCGACCCGAGCGGCAGCGTGTCGGTCAGGTAGAAACTCCAGGTGGTGACATCACTGTCGAGATCGACGCGCGTGTCGTAGGGTTCGCCATCGGCGTCGCCACCCGTCACTCCACCGTCGCCGAAGGCCCCGACGCCGGTCACGCTGCGGTCGGGGTTCAGATAGCCAAGTTCGGTCGACTGCGTGAATCCGACCGTGCTGCGATCGACGCCCGCTCCGACGGTGAAGACATTTTCATGCGCGCCCATCGGCTGCCGATGTGTGACCTGGCCGAACACGCCGCCGTTGTGCTGAGACGTGTGCGTCTGATTGATGAGGCCGTTGCATTTCTCCGCAGGTTCGTCCTCGAGCAGTGCGTTGCCGATACATCGCCACGACGGGAACGGCGTATTCGAGGCATTCTCGCCGCTCGTGGGAAATCCCGTGTACCCCGCTGCTCTGAGCGCCGCCTGCTCTGCCGCGTTGGGCTGATACACCGACTGATCGAGCGACTCCTCGTTGATGTCGCCGTTCACCGCGTTCGTGCGAATGTCGCGATAGTAGGCGTTCGCCAGAAGGGATAGCCGTGTGTCCAGCTGGCGTCTGGCGGAGACGTTGACCAGCGTCGAGCGATTGTCGGTGGTGTCGGGCTTGGTGTAAATGCTCGCGTAGTCGCGATCGAGGAGCCGAAAATCCTGAAGCCCGTTGCCGGTCAGCGAGTTGTCTGCGTGTCCGGCGGAGACCGTGAAGTCGCCACGCTCGCGCTGCCAGCCAATCTTGCCGAAGATTTGTCCCACATCGGACGGCGAGGCGTCACGCCAACCGTCTTCTGCGAACAGATTACCGGCAACGTACCAGTTGAATCCTTTGCCGGCAGTCTGCCCACCGTGCTCGAACTCGAGCGCGCGACGCACATCGCTCCCGTATGTCGCCTGCACTGCAGTGCCGGGATGCGTGCGGCCATCCTTTGTTTGGAGGGACAGCGCCCCGCCGAGCGTGTTCAGCCCGAACATCGGATTCGACCCGGGCATCAGGGTCGTGGATGCGATGGCGATTCGCGGAATCAGGTCCCAGCTGACCACTTCGCCGAACGGCTGATTGAGGCGCACGCCATCCATGTAGACCGAGAGACCCTGCGGCGTGCCGAGCAAGGGCGATGCGGTGTACCCCCGGTAATTGACATCCGGCTGGAACGGGTTGTTCTGGACCTCGTTGACGTGCACACCGTTCATGCGCCGATTGAGAAAGGCCGAGA
>JAMQPK010000192.1 GCA_023717525.1 Vicinamibacterales bacterium
TAACTCTGGCAAAGTTACCCCAAATCCCAAGGAGCACACATGGCTGATAAGAAACTCGTAGGGGAAAACTATTCGACGCAGGAACTGCGCGCAAAAGTGACGGGCCGCTCGAGATACGCGGAAGACTTTCGCGTCGACGGGATGCTGTTTGCGCGGTTGGTTTTGAGCCCGTATGCGCACGCCCGGATCAAGCGCCTCGACTTGAGCGCCGCCCTGGCCATGCCCGGCGTGAAGGCCATTCTGACGCCGGACGATGTGCCCGGGCCCAAAGATCAGATCAACGACAACGGCACGGTGATCAGGGCCAATCCTCGGAGCGAAACGGCGCTTGCCAAGGAAGCGATGTATCAGGGTGAGCCGGTGCTCGCCGTGTGCGCCGTGAGCGAGTACATTGCCGCCGAAGCGATCGAACGTATCAAGATTCAGTGGGAGCCGCTGCCGTTCAACGTGGATCCCGTGGCCTCGCTGATGCCCGGCGCGCAGAATGCGCGCGTTGAAGGCAACGTCTGGAAACGGGCCGTGCCCGTCCAGGGTCAGCCGCCTGGCCTTCCCGAGCCAATCGACGTGAAGTGGACCGAGGCTGAGGCAGAGGAATTCAGGCAAGGCCGGTTGCCGGTGACCAGGTTCACCGATCCCGAATGGAAGCTCGGCGACGTCGAAGAAGGTTTCAAGAAGGCGTCGCTCGTCCTCGACGAAACATTTGTGAGCCCGAACGTCAGCCATCAGTGCCTCGAGTCCCGGACGGCGATGGCGTTCTGGCAGAACGGCAAGCTGCACATCCACACGTCCACGCAGGGCGTGGCGCAGGCGGTCTTTTCGTTTGTGCGCTGGCTGGAACTGAAGCCGGAAGACATCGTCCTTGTGAACGAATACACGGGCGGCGGCTATGGCTCGAAGGGCGGCGGCTCCATTACGGACATCATTCCCGCGCTGTTGTCGAAGAAACTCAACGGCGCGCCGGTCATGATGCGGATCAGCCGTGAAGAGGAGCATGCGATCGGACGCGCGCGTCCTGCAATGCACGGCCGCATGAAGGTGGGCTTCACAAAAGAAGGCCGCGTTACGGCTGTTGACATGTTTACGGTGACCGAAGGCGGGCCGTACGGTCCCGGCGGCGACGGCAATACGGCGAGCGTGTACGCGTCTTTGATGTGTCAGCCGGAAACGTTCCGTTACCGCGGCATCACCGCGATCACGAACACGCCGCCGCGCGGCGCGCTCACCCAGCCGGGCGGCATGCAGGGATGCCTGCTGATCGATCAAGTCATGACGAAAGCGGCGCGCAAGCTCGGCGTCGATCAGGTGGCGATCCGGAAGCTGAACGCGCCGGAAGGAAAAGCGAAGTTCGGGCCGGCCAATGCTCGGGGCGAGCGCGGGTACGTGACGAGCTGCTTCATCAAGGAAGCGCTGGATAAGGGCGCGGCGCGGTTCAACTGGAACGAACGTGTTGCGCGCGGCCCGCAGCGCAACGGCTCGAAGGTGCGCGGCGTGGGTGTCGGCATCAGCTCCTATAGCGGCGGCTCGGTAGGTTTCGACGGTCTCTTCATCATCACGCCGGACGGCCGGATGCGCGTCCATACCGGAATCGGCAATCTCGGCACCGAATCGTTCTCCGACTGCCAGCGCGTGGCGGCGGAGATGGTCGGCATGCCGTGGGAGAAAGTGGAGCTCGTTTGGGGTGATACGTCGAAGAACCTGCCGTGGAGCTGCAACTCGGGCGGCAGCCAGACCATCCACGCGATGACACGCGCGGCACACGCTGCCGCTACTGACGCGATCACCAAGCTGCAGCAGATCGCCGCCAAGGATCTCGGCGGGAAACCCGGGGACTACGAAGTGAGCGGCGAGCGCGTCCACCGTAAGGGCGGCGGTGGCGGGATGACGCTTGCGCAGGCAGCCAAGCGCGCCATCGAGCTCGGAGGCGTTTACGACGGCCACGAGTTGCCCAAAGACATCAATGCGATGACAAGGCGCTCTGCGACGGCAATGACGGGGCAGGGGCTGATGGGCGTTGGGAAGGACAACTACAAGCACGACGGAACGACTCGTTCCTTCACCGCCGCGTTTGCCGAGGTCGAAGTCGACACCGAAACCGGGAAGTACTGGATCACTGACTTTCTCTCCGTGGCCGACGTGGGCGTCGTCGTTCACCCGAATGCGCTCGGCGGGCAGATACTCGGCCGCTCGATCCTGGGGATCGCTCATGCGATCGGCCAGCACTGGGTGTACGATCAGCGGTACGGCGTCGCGGTCGCCAAACGGTTCTACAACAACAAGCCGCCGACGATTCTCGACGTGCCGGCACAAATGGCGTGGGATGCCGTCGGCATCCCCGATCCGGAAACGCCGGTCGGCGCGCGAGGCATCGGCGAACCGCCAGTCGCGGCCGGCATGACTTCGGTGCTGAACGCGATTTCAGATGCGATCGGCGACGACGTGTTCGTCCGCGCGCCGGTTCTGGTGGATCACATCGTCAAGGCGCTCGACACCAAGAAGGTGGGCCAGTACCCCCTCACGGCAAACGTGTAGGGATACTTCGCTGTCAGGGCAGAAGGCAGAAGGCAGAGGGCAAAGAGAATGAAATGCCCTCTGCTCTCAGCTTTCTGCCCTCTGCTCTCTGCCCTCTGCACTCTTCTTCTCCTTCCCTCGTGTTCGCAGCCGCCACCCAAGCCAGCTCAAAAGACGATGATCTGGGAGCGCGCCGGGTCCTGGTCCGGCCGCGGGGATTTGGAATCCAACTCGTTCCCCGCTTCGAGCGGATACCTCCGATTTACTTGGGAGACGAGCAACGAGACGAAGCCGGGTGAAGGCAGGTTCAAGCTCATCCTGGGAAGCTCGATCAGCGGCCGCCAGATCCAGGTGGTGGTGGACAGCAAAGGCGCGAGTCACGACGTCGCCTACGTCAGCGAAGAACCGCGTACGTTCTACATCAAGGTGGAGTCGGCCAACGAAGACTGGAAGGTCGTGGTGGACGAAGGTTTTTCGGCCACAGTCGAACCCAAGCGCTAACAATTTGAGATTGGGTGATAGGGGACTGGGTGATTTGTATGAGACCGTGGAAATTGTTTGCTGTGCTGACGGGATACCTTTTTGTGATGGTATCCCTCATCCATTCACAGGCCGCACAGAACGTCGACTGGCCGGTCGTCGCGGGCAACGCCGCGGGCACGCGCTACTCGCCGCTGAAACAGATCAACACGAGCAACGTCAATCAGCTCCAGGTCGCCTGGACCTATGACGTGAGCGACACCCCGGGCACGCTCGAAACCAATCCGATCATCGTCAACGGCGTGCTCTACGGTTATACCCCCGGACAGAAGGTCTTCGCGGTCAACGCCGCAACAGGGAAGGAGATCTGGAAGTTCGATTCGGGTCAATTGGGGCGTGGGAACAACCGCGGGTTGTCCTATTGGCGCAGCGGATCGGACGAGCGGATTTTTGCCGGCGTCCGGGAGTTCGTGTATTCGCTCGATGCGAAAACCGGGAAGCCCGATCCCAAGTTCGGAGTCCAGGGGCGCTTCGATTTCCGCGCCGACCTTCGCGACGGCCCCGAAGGTACGAGCGGGGCGCTGGGGCATCCTCCTGTCATTTACAAAGACTTCGTGATTTTCGCCGGGCGCACGAGCCAGGTGCTGCCGGCGTCGCCCGCGCCTGTGCGCGCCTACGACGCGCGGACCGGTAAGCTGCGATGGCAGTTCAACACGATCCCGCAGCCGGGAGAGTACGGGTACGA
>JAMQPK010000199.1 GCA_023717525.1 Vicinamibacterales bacterium
CGTGATGATGCCGTCTCGCCCGTAGAGCTTCGAGACGCGGATCCCGCGAAACTGCGACGGAATTTCGCGCGAGTACGAGATCGATCCCGCCGCGCTGTTGTCGTACTGAAACGCCACCATCATGCTTTTCGGGCGCGTGTCGCCTTCTGTCCGTGCCCTGGTCGAGCTCAATGGGCGGTAACCGTGAATCGACGTGATCTTGGGGCCAAGCGAGTTGGCGAGGTGCAGCCAGTGAATGCCTTCTTCGAAAAACGCATCGCCCCCGGCCATGTCCAGATCGTTGCGCCAGTCGTCGGCCGCCTTCAGCTTTCGCGCGATCGTCGTGAAGTGCGCGAACACCATGTCGCCGATGGCGCCTTCGGCCAGCAGCCGGCGTAGCGTGACCGCCAGCGGCTTGTAGTGATCGTTCTCGCCAACGAGCACAACGCGGCGGGCGGCATTTCGGGCGCTCTCGACGGTCCGGTAGTCCTGCAGTGTCAGAAAGGCTGGTTTTTCTACTAGTACGTGCTTCCCAGCACCCAGCGCCTGGAGGGTCAGCTCGAGGTGAAACCGTGGTGGAACGGCGACGACGATGGCATCGACCGCCGGATCGGCGATGGCCGCCGAATAGCCCGTGAAGGCCGTAATCCCTTGAAAACGGCTGCGATAGGCCTCGGCCTTGGCCGCGTCCCGGCTCGCATAGCTGAGGACGACGTCGGATTGAAGGGAGCCGAGGTGCCGGCTATGAACCTCGGTGATGTAACCGCAGCCCAGAAAGGCGATGCGCAACGGTTGAGGCATGGAGGAGTATACTTTCCACCTTCAAGAACGATCCAATTACCGCGACACCGCGATTTTTCGGGAGGTCCGGCATGGCTGAAAAAAAGCTGGTTGGCCAGAATTATTCAACGGCTGAGTTGCGCGCCAAGGTGACAGGTCGCGCCCGCTACGCTGAAGATTTCAAGGCCGAGGGCATGCTGCACGCCCGCCTTCTCCTTAGTCCGTACGCGCACGCGCGCGTCCTATCGGTCGATACGAGCGCCGCGCTGGCGATGCCTGGCGTGAAGGCGATCTTGCTGGCGGCAGACGTGCCTGGCCCAAAGGATCAGACCAACGACGCAGGCCAGTTGATTCGCGCGAATCCCAAGAGCGAGAAGGCGCTGACCGACGAGCCGTTGTATCAAGGCGAGCCGGTTCTGGCCGTCGCGGCCGTCGACGAGCTCACCGCGGCCGAAGCGATCGAGAAAATCAAGATCAAGTGGGAACCGCTGTCGTTCAACGTGGATCCTGTCGCGACGTTGCTGCCGGGCGCGATGAACGCGCGCGTCGAGGGCAACGTGTGGGTGCGGCCGACGCCGACGCCGGGTCAGCCGCCGCCGCTTCCGGAAGTCATCGACCTGAAGTGGACCGAGGCCGAAGTCGAAGAGTACAAGGCGGGACGTCTGCCGATGGGCAAGGACACCGATCCGACCTGGAAGTACGGCGACATCGACGCCGGTTTCAAGAAAGCGGATCTGATCCTCGACGAAACATTCATCACGCCGAACACGAGCCATCAGTGCCTCGAGGCACGGACGTCGATGGCGTACTGGCAGAACGGCAAGCTCTACATTCATTTGTCGACGCAGAGCGTCGTGCAGACCGTCATGTCTGTCTCGCGCTGGCTCGACCTGCCGCCGGAGAACATCGTGCTGATCAGCGAGTTCTGCGGAGGCGGCTATGGTGCGAAGGGAACCGGTTCGGTCACCGATATCATCCCCGCGCTTCTTTCCAAGAAGACGGGAACGCCGGTTCAGATGCGCATCAGCCGTGAAGAAGAGCACAGCATCGGCGGCGCGCGTCCCGCGCTGCACGGGCGCATGAAGGTCGGGTTTACCAAGGATGGAAAAATCACCGCGGTCGACATGTTCACCGTGGTCGATGGCGGTCCGTACGGACCCGGCGGCGACGGCAACTCTGCCAGCCGTTTTGCGTCGCTGATGTTCCAGCCCGAGGCAATGCGGTGGCGCGGAGTGACGGCTATTACCAACACGCCGCCTCGCCGTGCTCAGAGCCAGCCCGGCGGCATGCAGGGCATCGTCCTGATGGAGCCCGTCATCGCCAAAGGGGCGCGCAAGCTCGGTATCGATCAAGTCGAAATCAGAAAGATCAATGCCCCTGCCGGCAGGGCCCAGTTCGGGCCGCCGAACGCGCAAGGCAATCGGGCGACCACGACCAGCTGCTTCCTCAGAGAGGCGCTCGACCAGGGTAAGGAACTGTTCAAGTGGGACGAGAAGGTCGCGCGAAGCGGAAAACGGCAGGGCAACAAAGTGCGTGGTAGCGGTGTCGCGGTCAGCTCGTATAACGCCGGCTCGGTCGGGTTCGACGGGATGTTCATCCTGAAGCCGGACGGCAGGCTGGCCATTTACACCGGCATCGGCAACCTCGGCACCGAATCCTGGTCCGACTGCCAGCGCGTCACTGCAGACATGCTGGGCATGCCCTGGGAGAAAGTGGACATCAGCTGGGGCGATACATCCAGGAACTTGCCGTGGAGCTGCGTGTCGGGCGGCAGTCAGACAATTCACGCGCACACCCGCACGGCGCACGCCGTTGCGATGGACGGCATCAAGAAGCTGCAGCAGATCGCCGCCAAGGATCTCGGCGGACGGCCCGAAGACTACGTCGTCGCAAACGAGCGCGTCGCCCGTAAAGGCGGCGGAGCGGGCATGTCATTTGCGCAAGCCGCAAAGCGCGCGATCGAGCTCGGCGGAGTCTTCGACGGCCATGAAGTGCCCAAGGAAATCAACGCGTTCACCAAGCGCTCGGCTGCCGCGCTCGTCGGACAAGGCTTGATGGGTGTCGCTCGCGATTCATACCCGCGCAATGGCAACACGCTGTCATTCTGTGCGGCCTTCGCCGAGGTGGAAGTGGACCTTGAAACGGGCGCTTACCAGCTCGTCGACTTTGCATCGGTCGCAGACGTCGGCACCGTGATCCATCCGGCCGCTCTCGGCGGTCAAATCCTCGGGCGTTCGATTCTGGGCATCGGCCATGCGATTGGTCAGAAGTGGGTGTTCGACCAGAAGTACGGCGTACCCGTGGCACGGCGTTTCTACTCGAACAAGCCTCCGACGATTCTCGATCTGCCGACGAACATGCAGTGGGGTGCTGTCGGCCTTCCAGATCCCGAGACGCCGGTTGGCGCACGCGGTATCGGCGAGCCGCCCGTCGCGTCTGGCTGCGCCGCTGTGCTGAACGCGATTTCTGCCGCGGTTGGCGACGAGGTCTTCCAGCGCGCGCCGGTGAATGCCGACGGCATTCTCGCGGCGCTCGAGGCGGGCCATATGATGAAGCCGCTGACGGCGAACGTGTGAGTAAAGTTCTGGGTTCTTGGTTCTGGATTCTGGGTTCTGCAGAGCCCGGAACCAGAACCCAGCACCCGGCACTCAGCACCCGGAACCTGCTGCTTCTCCTTGTACTATTCGCTGCCGCCTGCGGCGCTCAGCAGGCAGCCCCGCCTTCACAGAAAAGCAAATACGAGATTCCCTGGAGCACGCTCGGCACCTACTCGGGCCATGGGAACGAGCAGACACCGTCGTTTACCAGCGACAGCGGCGTCATGCGTATTCTCTGGGAAGCCAAGCCGGCTGGCCCGCCATCTCCCGCCCCGGCGTTTCGAGTCACGATCCACAGTGCGATTAGCGGCCGGTCGTTGATGGTGGCCGTCGATCAGAAGGGCCCAGGAAAGGGCACTGCGTTCGTCGGCGAAGATCCCCGCGTCTTCTTTGCCGAGGTGGACTCGAACGGTCTCGACTGGTCGTTCACCGTCCAGGAACGAATCAACTAGGCGCGACCGGCAAATTCGCGCGTCTCCGAGTGCACTCTGATCTTCTCGCCCTCTTTGATGAAGAGCGGCACCTGAACTTCCAGTCCGGTTTCCGTCTTCGCGGTTTTCGTGACGCTGCCGCTCGCGGTGTTGCCGCGTGCGCCCGGTTCGGTCGACGTGACGGTGAGCTCGATGTGAGGCGGAAACTGCACGCCGATCGGATTGCCGTTGAACTTCTGCACCTGCACAACGAGATTGTCGACGAGCAGTTGGGTGTCGTCACCGAGCATGTCGCCGCGGAGGGTGAGTTGCTCGTAGCTGTCCTGATCCATGAAGTGATACCCGACGCCGTCCGCATACAGGAACGCGGCAGGCACGACGACGAGATCGGGCTCGTCGAACTTTTCGCCCGCCTTGAAGGTTTTGTCGAAGACGGCCCGGGTCACCAGATTCCGCATCTTGATGCGGACCAGCGTCTGGCCGCCACGCGCCGTCGGGCGTGAGACCTCCACGTCGAGTGCGTGATACGGCGCGCCTTCGTACTCGAAATACATTTTCCGCTTGATGTCGATGGCTTCGATGAGAGACATGGGGTGTATTGTAGTAAGTAGAAAGTGGAAAGGGGGAAGTAGAAAGTGACGTATAGTGTCCTCCATCCCTCGTTATCCAATTTGACCGGAGGAGACTTTATGCGACGTCTTTCCATCTGTGTCGGCGTCGGGCTGTTGCTCTGTGCAGGCGCGCTTCTGGCCCAGGGTGGCGGGGCCCCAGCGAAGGCGAAAGCGAGCACCCCGGAAATTCCATTCGACACCGTCCCAAACTTCTTCAAAATGCCGGCAGGTCTCTATATGGGGGAGGCCGTCGGAATCGCGACCAACTCGAAGGGCCACGTCTTCGTTTACACCCGAAGCGGCGAAACCCGTCTGTTCGAGTTCGACCAGACTGGCGCTTTCGTCCGGGAAATGGGCCAGGGCACCTACGGCGTCTCGTTCGGTCACGCCGTTCGCGTCGACAAATACGACAACGTCTGGGCGGTCGATGAAGGCTCGAACGTCATCATGAAGTTCAGCCCGGAGGGCAAACTGCTCATGGTCCTGGGCAAGCGTCCGGATCCACTGGAACAGCTCACGTTGATGCCCGGCGGCGGGCAGTATTCAGGAGCCAACAGGCCTTACTCGTTCCACCGCCAGACCGACGTCGCCTGGGATCCACAGGACAACATCTTCGTTTCGGATGGCTACGGCGACTCGCGCGTGGTGAAGTACGACAAGACCGGCCGTTTCGTGAAAGCCGTGGGAACGCGCGGCAACGGCCCTCTCCAGTTCAGCACCCC
>JAMQPK010000204.1 GCA_023717525.1 Vicinamibacterales bacterium
TTTCGGCGGAATTCTATTGCTGCGCGTCCCCGAGGACGATTTGAAGGCGCTCGATGCGATTCGCGACGGCGATCCGTTCGTGCAGAACGGCGTCGCTCAGTACGAGCTGCTCGGCTGGAATCCGGTGATCGGCAAGGAGGATCTCGACAAACTGTAACCGTTTGCCGTTTACCGTTTGCCGTCTATCGACTACCGACTAGTGACTCTGACTATTGTCTATCGACCATCGCCTATCGACTTACAGTTTCTTTTCCAGGATCACATACTCCCCCACCACCCGTCCTTCGATCAGGTGCTCCTGAATGATCCGCTCCAGGACGCCGGGATCGCAGGCGCGATACCAGGTGCCTTCCGGATATACGACGGCAATCGGCCCGCCTTCGCAGATCCGAAAGCAATTCACCTTCGTGCGCAGGATCCCGCCCGACTCTGAAAGGCCGAGCTCCTTGAGACGCTTCTTCAAGTAGCTCCACGCCGCGAGCGAGCGTTCGCGGTCGCAGCACTTCGGTTCCGTCTGGTCGGCACAGAGAAAAATATGGCGGCGAGCGGCCGGCACACCGACCGACGCTGCCACCTCCCGGAGCCTTTGAACATCGTCAGCAGGGTCTAGTGGCATATCATTAGCGTGCCGTCATGTTGGAAGCCGTCACTCACAATATCCGCGTCACCGTCGAAACAGAGTATGCCCCAGGCCGATCGAACCCTGCGCAGAGCCAGTGGTTCTTCCTGTACACGATCAAGCTGATCAATCAGGGAAAAGAAACGGTGCAGCTCCTCAGCCGCCACTGGATCATCACCGACGCGATGGGCGATGTGAAAGAAGTACGCGGACCAGGCGTGGTGTCGAAAAAACCGGTTCTCGAACCTGGCGGGTCGTTCGAATACACCTCGGGAGCCGAGCTGACGACACCGTTTGGAACGATGCGGGGAACCTACCAGATGGTGACGGTGAGTGATAACCCGGAGACGTTCGACGTCAACATTCCGCAATTCACACTGACGGAGCCCTATACGACGGTGCACTAGTGCTTTTCAGTGAACTTCAGAACTTACTTTCAACCTTCACCTTTCCACCTTCTACCTGCTTGTATCTTCCCTCCACGTACTCGTCCACGACTCTTTGGAACTCCGAGGCCAGCTCGTCGTAGGTGCCGCGAAGCGTCATCGCGTGCTTGCCGTCGATGTAAATCGGGCAACTCGGTTCTTCCCCGGTCCCCGGCAGGCTGATGCCGATGTTCGCCGCCTTCGACTCACCCGGCCCGTTCACGACGCAACCCATGACGGCCAGCGTCATCTCTTCAACGCCTTCGTAGGTCCGCTTCCACGCGGGCATCATCTCTCGAATGTAGTCCTGGGTCCGCTCGGCCAGCTGCTGGAACGTAGTGCTCGTCGTCCGGCCGCACCCGGGACAGGCCGTCACGCTCGGCGAGAACGACCTCAGCCCGAGCGCCTGCAGCATCTCGCACGCCGCGTATACCTCTTCGCGGCGATCACCGCCGGGCCGCGGCGTCAGCGATACGCGAATCGTGTCGCCGATGCCCTCGTTCAGCAGCGTGCCCATCGCCGATGCCGACCAGACGAGGCCCTTGATGCCCATGCCGGCTTCCGTGAGCCCGAGGTGCAGAGGCTGATCGGTTCTCCGGGCCAGCTCGCGATACACCGAGATCAGATGGAGCGGCCGCGAGACCTTGCAGGAAATGATGATCTGATCCTTGCGGAGCCCGGATTCCAGCGCGAGCGCCGTCGAATCGAGCGCCGACAGAACCATGCATTCGTTGATGATGTCTTCTGACGACTGACCGAGACTGCGATCGGTGTTTTCCTGCATCTTCGCCATGACGAGCTCTTGATTCAGCGAGCCGCCGTTGACGCCGATGCGAACGGGCTTTCCGTTGTCGGCGGCAACCTTGCAAATAGTCGAGAACTGCTCGTCGCGCCGATGGCCCGTCCCGACATTGCCCGGATTGATCCGGTACTTGTCGAGCGCAATCGCGCAACCGGGGTACTTCGTCAGCAAAAGGTGGCCGTTGTAGTGAAAATCGCCGATGAGCGGCGCCGCGACGCCGGCGTCGAGCATGCGCTTCTTGATATCGGGAACGGCCGCGGCGGCTTCAGGGATGTTCACCGTGATGCGCACGAGCTCGGAACCGGCTTGCGCGAGCTCGATGCACTGCTGCGCCGTCGTCTCGATGTCGGGCGTGTCGGTGTTCGTCATCGACTGGACGGCAATGGGCGCCCCGCCGCCAATCTGTACCGGCCCGACTTTCACGCCTACGGTTCTATGAAGCTTGATGGGTAGCATGCGAAAAGGGGTCGGG
>JAMQPK010000228.1 GCA_023717525.1 Vicinamibacterales bacterium
CACGCCCGCAACCGATCCGCGGGGACGCCGATGCCGTTTTCGTACAGAGCGCCCATGACGAAATCGGGTAGAGGTCCAGCAGGCGGCCAGGATTCCACAAGCGGGTTCAGCACCGATGCGGTTGCCTGATAGTCGCCACGCGCGAGAGCATCGATGCCGTCGCGTGGTGTCTGCGCACGCGCAGGCGAGGCGATCGCGACAACCAAGCTTGTTGCGAGAACCAGATCTCGCCGCATTACCGTGCCTCGGGAGAAGGAATGGGTCCGTTGCGAGGAGTTGGGCCATCGACGACCCATTCCGCTCCACCATCAGCACTGCCGCGAATATGGATCGCATCGGCAACCGCAGGCTCTGTCGAAGGTTGATCGGCGGTCGCCACCTCGATACCTCCGCGGATCGACGGTATCGCCTCGACGCCAACGATCTCGTAGGGGAACCACAAGAGCATCCACGCCGGCTTGTTTGCGACGCGCTGAGGCATCCACACGAGGAACTCGATGAAGTGCCTTCGAGCTTTTGCCGGACTGGCAACGTCAAGCTCCGTGAGCTTCGTCGGAAGAAACACCCATCCGGCGCCTCCAAGCGTCGTGGCCACTGGCTTCTGATTTCCACCATAGCCGACGACAAATCCAGCCGAATCGATCCGGACCCAGTGGTCGGGTGCGATCGAGAACGTCGCGGCGGACGGCTCGTTCCAGCGATCCTGACTGGCCGCGACGCACAGATCGCGCCCAACTGGATGATCGTTGTGGATGGCTTTGGCGAGCGCGAGCGACTGCGATAAGAAAGGATTTGGGGGAACGGCCGCTCTTAGATACAGTCCGCAGGCTCGAAACTCGTTATGGGCGACACCCTTGCCCGCGTGATAGAGCGTGGCAAGAAAGAACGCCGCAAGGGGATCGAAATCCGAGGTGTTTTCAGTCAGCGGCTGCAGGATTTGCGCCGCTGCTCGGTCGTCACCGGCGGCGATGGCCGATATAGCGTCTGCAGTGGTGACCTGCCCGATCGCGACGGATGGCCCGAGCAGCGCAAGCAGCACGACAAAAAGCACGACTTTCATGAGGCTCAGCCACGAGCAGCAATTCGCGGGCCGAGGCTATCGCGTTGGATTGCACCGATTTTCACCTATCTGCGGGCATGCTTGTCCGAAGAAGTGGATTCAAGATTACAAGATTGGGAAAACTGGAGGAGCATGCAGGTTTAGAACTCCCTGGACGCGGGAAGCGTGACGCTTTTGCCCGAGTGATCGACGATAGTCAATGCGCCGTTTTCCAGGCGCACATCGTCGATGCGCATGAATTCGGCGGGAACGCGTGTGTAAAACATTAGATAACGTGTCTCGATGGTGGACCTCGCCGGCAGCCAGCGCAGCGTCGGCGTACCGAACATCGGTCCCATGGCCACTGTCTCGCGATGCCCGACGTCGAAAGGCTGCGTGGAAAACTCCATGCCGCGCGCGATGCGTTCGTCGCCGGTGAAGTTCATCCAGCTCATCACCCACGGATAATCGGCGCGCCGGAACACGTAGCCGAACAGTAGGTGCTTCTCCAGGTTGAGCGCCGTCACAAAGGCCAGCCGCCTCTGCGTGTCCATCTGGCAACTGGCTAGATCGAGCCAGTTGTGATCGGTGGGGACCTCACGGATATCGGCCTTCCCTCCGTCAATGGTCGGAGCCATGGGCCACTGGAAGTCCTCGTTGTACACAAGGTGCCCGGGGATGGAGCCGGGTTTGTAGGGACGCACGCGGCAATTGACGCCCGGCATATCTACCACCGTTTTCCCTTTGGCCAGGAACGGCTGTCCGATGGTCGCGTGCTCCGCCCAGGAAATGGGCCGGTCGATGGTGAGCGCGCTTTCCAATTGGCTCGTCACGTACACGATGTTCTCGCCATCGATGAGCTGCATCGTTCGCGTCAGCGTTTCCTGCGCCAGAGGCAGCGTGCTCTGCAACGTCAGCACGCGCACGGGTCCGGCTGTGTTCGATGCCACCACTTTCATCTCGCGCCGGTTGGCTTCGCCGTGAAACGGCATGCCCAGCGCCTGCTCCTCTTCCGATGCCGCGCCGAAGCCGTCTAGCGCCAGGAAGTGACCGATGGTGTGGATCGGACTGGTGCCGTCCCCTTCACGCATGACGAGCTTCGTGAACCTGCCGCCCATCGCCGCCACGGTGAGCGTGATTTTGTCGTTGCTCAGATCCATCCCTGGGGCTGCCGTCTGAGCGAGCGCGCAAACGGCTGATAGCACGAAGCACACGACGGCACGGAAAATGTTTTTCATTTTCTTTAGGATAGACCCGTTTTATGTGGTTTGGATGATGAAGTGGAAATTGGCGGAGAGGGTGGGATTCGAACCCACGTGCCGGTTACCCGACAAACCGCTTTCGAGGCGGTCCCGTTACGACCACTTCGGTACCTCTCCGCAGAGGTAGATTGTGCAGAACCGAACACTCTATTCTAGCTGATCACCGTGGCGGTATCGAAGGCGCCGCCGCAACGGCCGACAGGCGAGCAAGCTCATCCTTATACATTCCCTGCAACAGCCTTCTCGACAGGAAACGCTCGATCACGCCCGCAATGCCTCGGCGGTCCGGCAGGTCGGTGGAAATCGTCACGTCACACTCGCGGCCGGTCGGTCCCGGCTCGACCGTGAACGTCGTCACCGATGCATTCGGAGGATCGTTGCGCTCGATCAACACGCGGCCAGGCTCCGGTTCCGTAACCACCGCACGAAAGTCGACCTTGCGACCCAGGACGGTCACCACAAAGCGGATGATCGTACCTGCGCCGTAGCCACCAGTCTCGACGCGGATGTCGCTGATCTGTTTGGGCACAATCCGAGGATGACCGTTGCGATAGTCCGCAATGATGCCGTAGACGCGATCGGGCGGGGCATCTATCCGCGCCGAAGCCGACACAATCATCTGCGCTCCTTGAAGAACTGTTGAACCAGCTCTCGGCACTCGTCAGCGAGCACGCCGGCCACCACAACCACTCGATGATTCCACGACGGATCGTCGACGAGCTTCATCGTCGAACGCACGGCGCC
>JAMQPK010000019.1 GCA_023717525.1 Vicinamibacterales bacterium
CTAGTGTAGCAGGCCGGCGGCGGGCGCCCTACCCGTCCTTTTCCTGCGAGATCTGGTGCTGCTCGAGCTTCTTGTACAGGTTGCTCCGCGGCGTATCCAGCATCTCGGCCGTCCGGGAGATGTTCCAGCCGTACTCGCGCAGCTTGTCGACCAGGAAGGCGCGCTCCGAGACTTCCTTGAACTCGCGCAGCGTGCCCGGCCGGGGTGGCGGTTCGACCGGCGCGGCGGGCGCGACGGCCGGCACGGACGCGGGCGGCGCGGCCGGTCCTGCTACACTACCCGCGGGCTGCAGAGGAACAGACGATCGCGGGCCGGTTCGCCGGCGCGAGGAAAGTCCGAACTCCGCAGGGCAGTGCGCCGGGTAATTCCCGGTCAGGGCAACCTGAAGGACCAGTGGCACAGAAAATACACCGCTAACCCGGTTTCGGCCGGGCAGTAAGGGTGAAAAGGTGCGGTAAGAGCGCACCGCGTCTGCTGTAAGGCAGATGGCAGGCAAAACCCCGCACGGAGCAAGACCAAATAGGGAAGCGCTCGAGGACGGCCCGTCCGAAGCTTCCGGGTAGGTCGCTTGATCCCGCCAGCAATGGCGGGACTAGAGGAATGATCGTCTCCCGCAAGGGAACAGAATTCGGCTTACGGACGGCTGCGGCGCTCTCAAACTGATTCATGCCTTCTTACCTCGTCACCGGTGGCGCCGGATTCATCGGCTCCCATCTGGCAGAAGAACTGCTTCGCCGCGGCGAGCGCGTCAGAATTGTCGACAGCCTCGTCACCGGCAAGCGTCACAATCTGGCGCACCTCTCCAAGGCCGAGTTTCTCGAAGGGGACCTATCCGACTTCGCGGTAGCGAAGGCAGCCGTCGAGGGCATGGATTGCGTCCTCCATCAGGCCGCCATTCCGTCGGTGCCGCGCTCGGTGGAGGATCCCATCACGTCGAACCGCGCCAATATCACATCGACGTTGAACGTACTCGTTGCGGCCCGAGATGCCAAAGTAAAACGCGTCGTCTACGCAGGCTCGTCGTCGGCCTACGGCAATACTCTGGTGCTGCCCAAGCACGAAGAGATGCCGACGAACCCGCTCTCGCCATACGCGCTTCAAAAACTGGTGGGCGAGCAGTACATGCAGATGTTCACGGCTTTGTACGGGCTCGAAACGGTCACCATCCGGTATTTCAACGTCTTTGGGCCGCGACAGGACCCATCGTCCCCGTACTCGGGAGTCATCTCCGTCTTCACGAAGGCGCTGGTCGAGAATCGGCCGCCGACGATTCACGGCGACGGCGAGCAAACCCGCGATTTCACGTACGTCGCCAACGTCGTCGACGGCGTGCTGCGCGCCGCCACGGCGCCCGGCGTAGCTGGCGCAGTCATCAACGTCGCGACCGGCGGGCGCATCTCATTAAATGAGCTGTTTCGAACGCTGCGCGATCTCATCGGGAGCAACGTGCAAGCGACCTACGCTCCTACTCGCGCAGGCGACGTAAAGGATTCACAAGCGGACATTTCCCGCGCCAGGAAGCTGCTTGGCTACGAGCCGATCGTGCCCTTTCAGGAGGGACTACGCCGTACCGTTGAGTGGTACCGAGGTTCGCATCCAGCGTCGTAAGCGCTAGTTCCCAATAGGCCCGGGCAGGTGCTCGAGTTCGATAACATCTGGCAGGGCCTGTGAGCCCAGCTTCTTCGTGACCGTCTTCAACTCTCTGATATTTCCGGGCCACTGATATTCGACCAACCGCTGGCGTGCCGCGTTCGACAACCGCGGCGCCTCGGCCCGCGCATGCAAGGCCAGGTAGTGCTGGAACATCACCGGAATATCTTCGGGCCGCTCTCGAAGTGGCGGGATGATGAGGTGGACGACGTTGAGGCGATAGAAGAGATCTTCGCGGAACAGTCCGGCTTGAACGCGGTCGAAGAGGTGCACGTTGGTGGCCGTCATCAACCGCACGTTCGTTCCGTTGGCCGTGGCTTTGTCGAGGAGTCGGAGCAGGTCGGCCTGACCGGATGCCGAGATCCCGTCGATCTCCTGGATAAGCAGCGTTCCGTTGCGGGCGGTCTGAAGGCAGCCCTCGACAGCATCGGCGCCATTGACCACGACAAACGGAGCTCGACGCCGTTGACTCAGTTGATGAATCAGGTTGGCCGCAAAGCTCTTCCCGACCCCGCTCTCGCCCGTCATCATCACTCGGGCATCAATCTGACTCGCCGATCGAATGTCTTCTTCAAGTTTCATCATGACGTCACTCACCCATACCAACGGTAAAGAAGCTTCCCGGTCCATGCCGAGGAAGGAGCAAGTGCCACGCCATTCCGCGGCGCGTTTCGGCACTTCGCCCATTCTGATAACATATTGATTTATAAGGTGTTATATCGGTAGGCCAGAATTGACTACGATATCTGCCGGGCCGAAGAGACGAAAATTCGTCATTTGACGATCCAGCTGCCGATGTCTAACCTGTATGGAACCATGGCCAAGGACTACGAGGGCCTGCTGAACGAGGCCGAGCGGCTGCAGCAGGAGCTCCGCGAGGAGCGGGATCGTCTTCGCCTGCTGCTAGATGTCAACAACCTCCTGGTGTCGCGCCTCGACTACCCAGAGCTCCTCAGGACTCTCTCGGAATCGCTGCAACGGGTCGTCAAGCACGACTCGGCCAGCGTGGCCCTGCTCGATCGCAGTACGGGCCAGCTGCGACTTGAGGCCCTGACCTACACCACGGTGCCCGGTGTCGTCGAGCCGGACATCGTCTTGACGCTCGACGGTTCTGCCGCCGGCGTGACCTTCCGTACGGGCATCGCGAGAGTCTTCCGCAAGGAGGATCTTGACGTCTTCGTCGAAGACAGCCCGCCCCTGTTGCCACCGTCGCTGCAGTCCCTCTGCTGCGTCCCTCTCGTGACGCAACGCGGGAGCCTGGGCACTCTGAATGTTGCCAGCGTCAATCCAGACGCCTTTCCGCCTCGAGAGCTCGAGCTCCTGATGCAGATCTCGTCACAGGTGGCGATTGCCATGGAGAACGCGCTGGCTTACCAGGAGATGACAGGGCTGAAGGACCATCTGGCGGTGGAGAAGGAGTACCTCGAAGCGGAAATTCGCCTGGAACACGATTTCGGCGGGATCATCGGTCACAGCCCGTCGTTCAGGCGCGTCCTTCAGGCCATCGAGACCGTCGCCCCGACCGACGCCACGGTGCTCGTTCGCGGTGAAACCGGCACAGGCAAGGAAATGCTGGCGCGCGCGATTCACAATCTCAGTCCGCGCCGCAACCGCACATTTGTCCGGTTGAACGTTGCGGCCCTGCCGGCGTCGCTGATCGAGAGCGAACTCTTCGGTTACGAACGCGGCGCCTTCACCGGTGCGGCCAGCGCCAAGATCGGGCGTCTCGAACTCGCGCATCACGGCACGCTGTTTCTCGATGAGGCTGGAGATATTCCGGCGGAAGTTCAACCGAAACTGCTCCGCGCACTACAGGAGAGAGAATTCGAGCGGTTGGGCAGCACACGCACGCAGCGGATCGACGTCCGCCTCATCGCGGCTACCAACCGCGACCTCGAGCAGATGATCGCCGACGGACTGTTTCGGAGCGACCTGTACTATCGACTGAATGTGTTCCCCGTCCATGTCCCGGCGCTGCGCGATCGGCCGGACGACATTCCTGCACTCGTGCGTCATTTCGTCGAAAAGTTCGCTGTACCCCTGAAACGCCGGATCACGACCATCCCGAGCGCCACGATGGAGGCGCTGCAGAAGTCGTTCTGGCCCGGTAATATTCGCGAGCTTGAAAATGTGATCGAACGGGCGGTCATTTTGTCTCCCGGCCCCGAGCTCCGCGTTCCACTCGCAGATGTCAGTCCGGCGCCCCCGAGGTCTCCCGGCGTCGCGTCAACACACGTCGCCCAGCTGCGTCTCATCGAACGCGAGCAGATTCTGACGGCCCTCAGAGAGTGCGGGGGTGTCATCGCTGGACCGGCGGGAGCGGCCGCACGGCTCGGCATCAAGCGCACGACGCTGCAGTCAAAGATGCAGAAGCTCGGAATTATTCGGCCGTCGTTCTAGGGCACTCGGTTCGGCGAGCACGACCGTGTTCTTCCCGCGTTTCTTGGCCTCGTACAGGGCTCCGTCGGCGGCCCGCATGAGCGCTGTGGGATCGGTTCGTCTACCGGCTGCCTCGTCGTCATCGACTGTGGCAACGCCAATCGACGCCGTCAAGGGCCACGGAGCGACCTGCGCGGCAATCCGGGCGCGAATGCGTTCGGCAAAAGCCGCGCCTGCATCTGCGTTGGTGTTCGGTGCCAGGATGGTGAACTCGTCTCCTCCCCAGCGCGCAGCGACGTCGGTCGCGCGCAGCTCAGGACGAATCGCACGGGCAATCTGACGCAACGCCGCGCTCCCTGCACGATGGCCGTGCCGGTCGTTGATGCCTTTCAATCCATCGAGGTCGAGAAAGAGCAGCGTGAGCGGCACACGATAGCGAATCGATCGCTTGACCTCTGACTGGAGGCGCTTGGAAAAACCTTTGGCATTCAGGAGTCCCGTGAGCTGGTCGCTTTCCGACAGCTGCGCCAGACGGTCACTCTGGCGCCCAAGGAGGTACCCGAAGAGCGTAAAGATGACCGCCGTCGCTCCTCCGATGTAGGCGTAAGTCGGACGGTCGCCGTCGAGTTCGGCCTTCACCTGATGAAGTGACACTGGCTCAGTAGTGTTCTTGGCGAGCCGGATGCCAAGCAGGCCGGCTGGGGCGCCCGAGGACAGCAACCCCGCCGTTAACGCATAAATAAATCGTCGAGGCATACGCAACCGTATCGATCGGTTGCAACCCGCATACCCACGCCGGATGCAAGCGGGGCGGCGTGAATTCGCCTCTCGGCCACAAAGACCCCACGATGTTGTCTTTGCAATGACGAATTTCCGACACCGCCCATACTACGGGGTCATTGGCAGCGGCATGTCAACACTGGAACCCCAGACTTGGATGATAGACGTCTTGAAGCCGCTGCTCGATTTCAAGATGTACCAAGTATCTTCCAACGCGCGGAACACCACGAGGTCTGTCACTCCGTCACCGTCGTAATCAGCCGTAACTGGAATATCGCCGCTCCGGCCCCAGACAGCGTTGGCTGCAGGCTGGGCAAGGTTGGTGCTCGATGCCAGGATCGACCAGGCTCCGGTAGTGGTCCGGAAGATCGCCGGATCGGTCTTGCCGTCGCCGTCGTAGTCTCCCGGCACCGGAATCGCGTCAGTGCTTCCGAGCACCACGCTGAGCGATTGCTTGAAGGACGTGCTCGACGAGAGGATGTTCCACGATCCGGTTGCGGCTCGATAAACAGCCAGGTC
>JAMQPK010000071.1 GCA_023717525.1 Vicinamibacterales bacterium
GGGCTCGCCAGGTCCAGGGATCGTGTTGAATCGCCACAGCTCTTTTCCGGTCTTCGCGTCGAACGCCGCGATGGCGCCGCGAATGCCGAACTCCCCACCGCCGAGGCCGACAATCACCTTGTCTTTCACCGCCAACGGCGCGACGGTGAGCGAATAGCCCATCTTGCTTTCGCCGACCTTCGTCTTCCAGAGCGGCATGCCGCTCTTGGTGTCGATCGCGACCAGGTGTGCGTCGAGCGTGCCCATGAACAGCGTGTCGCCGAGAATGGCGAGCCCGCGATTATTGGCGCCGCAACACACACCAATCTCGTTCGCGTTGGTGTAGCGATACATCCAGAAGACGCGGCCGGTGACCGCATCGAGCGCGACGACATCGTTGGGGCGCTGGGTCAGGTACATGATGCCGTCGACGACGAGCGGCGTCGCCTGCCAGCTGCCGGTCGTCGGCGATTGATACGCCCAGGCGAGATTCAGGCTCTTCACGTTCGCCGGCGTAATCTGCGTGAGCGCGCTGTGGCGGTTGCTGAAGTAGTCGCCGCCGTAGATCATCCAGTTCTGCGGCTCCTTCACGGTGTTCAGCAGGCGTTCGTATGGCACGGGCACCTGCGCCTGAAGGCCGAGCGACACAAACGCAAGAAGAACGAGCGCAGGTACTGCGGTAGAGCGGTATCTCGCCATGTGAGGTTACTGGCCCTTCAGGGTAAGGAGATAGGACACGACGTCTGCCAGCTCCTCGGAGGTGAGTTCTTCTTTGTACGACGGCATGGTGGATTTCGTGGACACGGTGAACTCGCGCAGTTCAGCTTTGTTCAGCGACAGGAGGCGGCCTTCCTCGTCTGCGATCTGCACGGTGTAGGTGTCTTCGTTCAGGCGGCGGCCGTTAATCACCCGGCCGTCTCTGGTGACAATGCGAATCGGCCGATTGATGGGCCACATCTGGCTCGACGGATCGGTGAGCGATCGCTCGAGCGATCCAGCGCTTCGATTGGCGCCGATGTCGCTCAGGTTCGGTCCCTTGCGGCTGCCTTTGTCGTTGATGCGGTGGCAGGAAAGGCAGGCGCCTTTCGTTTCCAGGACCGTCTGTCCGTGCGCCGCGTTCCCGGCCCTCAGGGAGCCGCGGTCGATGCTGTTCATGTTGCGGAGGTAGGCCACCAGTCCCGTCAAATCGGCTGGATCGAACTTGAACGCCGGCATGCCGGCCGTAGGAAAACCGTTCGTGATGACGGTTCGCAGCTGCTGATCGGTCGTGGCGTTCCGGAATTTTCCGCTGCGCAGGTCGACACCGCTGACGCCGTTGCCGTTCGCGCCATGGCATCGATCGCAGTGCTCGGCGTAAAGCCGCGCGCCATGCTCGACGTCGACACGCGGATAGTCTTCGGGATGTCCCAGCATGGTCGGGTTCTGGCCGGCGGTCAGCGCGGCAGAGGCCAGCAGGAGGATCGCTGCATAGAGAATGGATGGGCGCATGATGGGATTGGAGAATCT
This sequence comes from Vicinamibacterales bacterium, assembly GCA_023717525.1. Taxonomy (GTDB): domain Bacteria; phylum Acidobacteriota; class Vicinamibacteria; order Vicinamibacterales; family JAMQPK01; genus JAMQPK01. Next base: position 1,486 of record JAMQPK010000071.1, read on the forward strand.
GAAATTGGGGATCTGGAGTTTTGAAATTTCAAATTTGAAATTTCAGATTCCAGATCCCCCCGGTGCGTTAGAACAGGTACTTGATCCCGAATTGCATCTGGCGCGGGATCGAGTTGCCCGTGCTCGAGATGCTGCCGAAGCCGGTGCTGCCGAAGTTGTTGTCTGGCAGGCCGAAGTTGGCCTGGTTGAACAAGTTGTAGACCTCGGCGCGCAGCTGAATCTTCTGCGTGCCCTTGAGCGAGAGATCCTTGAAGAGCGAGAAGTTCGTCTGGCGTTGCGCGGGTCCGTGCATCAGGGCCGACCCGATATTGCCCGCGGTGAACGGGTCCGCAGCCGAGAAGGCTTCGGTCTTGAACCACTTTTGCACTGTCCGCTCATCCAGGTTCGGATCACCGGTGACGTTCGGGCGGTCGGTGCCGCCCGTGTTCGTGCGGGAGGACTGGTTAAGAACGGTGTAGGCCACGCCCGACTGCGCGAAGGCGGTAAAGTTCACCTGCCAGTTGGCGAGGAACCCGTGGGCGACGCCCGTAAGGTCCTTGCCCCACGGGAGCTCGTAGTTCACCGTCGCCACAAACCGATGCGGAACGTCGAAGTTGATGGTGTCGCCCCACTCCAGGATGCTCATGTCCCACGGAGCGAGGGTCATGGACCGCGCGTGAGACCGCGTGTAGTGCGTGGTGAAGGTGAGCCCGTTGCGGGAGCGGCGTGTGAAGACGAACTGCGCCGCGTCATACGTCGACGCGCCCAGATTCGTCAGGACGTTGGCGGCGGAAATACTCGGATACTGCGAGAAGAGCGGGCGGCGGGGGTCGACGGACCCTGCGCCGGCCGGCGCGAGGTTGAAGTTCTTGCCCGCCACCAGGCGGTCGCCGCGCGAGCCGATGTACCCGGCCGTGAAGACGTTGCCCGAGAACTCCTTCTCGATCATGAGGTTGAACTGCTTGGCCCGATCCGACTTGTAATCCAGCGCCGTGCCGATGACGTTCCCCGTCGGCTGCGCTGGATTGGCGAAGGTCACTACCGGCAGTCCGTCCTTCAGGAACAAATTGGGCACCCCGTTTGAGTTGGCGGTGCTCGTGACCGGCCCGTAGTTCGCGGTAAACGGCGGGTTCTTCATGTACGCGCCGGCGTTCTTGTTATTTGGGAAATAGGCCAGCCCAAAGCCGCCGCGCAGGACCATATTGTGCGGCAGCGAGGCCGAAAAGCCCAACTTCGGCGCGATGTCCGTCAAGTCCGACTTGACGTTCGATGTACGGCTGACGCCGTCGACGGTGGCCACGAGCAGCTTCTTCGCGTCCGGGTCCCAGTTCGACAGGTGATCGTCTTTCTCGCTCAACGGGCCAAAGACGTCGTACCGGACGCCCAGATTGACCGTCAGCCACGAGGTCGCGCGCCAGTCATCCTGCACGAACACGCTGGGTTCGGGCGTCGAATAGACGGGCGAGCCCGGCGTGTACAGCCGACGGACGTCGGTCGGGTACCCCAGCAGGAACGACGCGAAGCCGTGGCCGCCGCCGGCGCCCGTGCCGCTGTTGGTCGGATTGGCGTCGAACCCCCAAAGCCCCTGCGCCGAGTTCGACTGCAGCACGCCCCAATGCCGGAGGACGATCCCGGCGCCTACCTTCAGGTTGTGCGAGCCGCGCGCCTGCGTGACGGTGCCCGCCACCTGGTACGTTCGGTTGTAGATCTGGAGCGGCACCCACTGCGTCTCGCCGGCCGCGGCGAACGTGGTCGGGCGTATTTCCATCAGAGGCAGCCCGCTGGTCTCGATGGTGCCGGCATTGGCGTTCGGGACACCAAAGAAATTGCCGAGGTTTTCCCCGTGGTTCGGTCCAGTCGACAGGATGTCCGGTTTAGAGAAGCTGCCCTTGATCTCGGCGACGGTCGTGGAATTGAAAATGCGCACGAAGCTGCCGGTCAGATTTTGCGCGGTCGTGTCGTTGGGACCCGCGTAGTTGCCGGTCGCCGCGCCGCCGACGATGCAGGTCGGGTCGATGGACTCCGTGCCGATCGTCACCGGCGGGCACAGGCTCGGCGTGAGCGTGTAGGTTTGGTTGTAGGAATAGCGAACGAAGACGGTGTTGTTGTTGTTGAACCGATGATCGACGCGGAAGTCGACCGCCTGGTTGTTCTGTATGCGTTCGCTGGTATACGCGAAGTTGTTGGCCAGCCCCGGGCTGGTGGGTACCGGCCACAACGCCAGGTACTTCGCCGCAATGGGATCGAACCGGCTCGTAGGAATGACGTTCCCGGGGAACGGCGTGCGCACCGCGTTGATCGGATCGTAGATCGTCACGGGGAGCTCGGAGAAATCGCCCGTCCGCATCTTCGCGGTCGGCACCGTGATGAGGAACGGCACGCCCTGCTTCAGACGGTAGCCCTCGTAGTCGACGAAAAAGAACGTCCGATTCGCCTTGATCGGTCCGCCGAGGCTGCCGCCGTACTGGTTCTGGCGGATCTCCGGCTTGTCGCCTCGGGCGAAGAAGAGCCGCGAGTCGAACATCTCGTGGCGTGCGAACTCGAACGCGGAACCGTGGAACTGGTTGCCGCCCGATTTCGTGATGATGTTGATCACGCCACCAAGCGTCCGTCCCACCTCGGCCGTGTACATGTTGGTCTGGACGCGGACTTCGGCGATCGCGTCGATCGAGGGCTTGATGGCCACCGTGCCGATGCTGCGCTCGTTGTTGTCCATGCCGTCGACGAGCTGATTGTTCAAGACGTCGTTCACGCCGTTAATCGACACCGACGAGGTCTGTCGCCGCTCGTCGGGCCGCGTGCCGTTGGCCAGCGAGCTGAGCGCGCCTTCGCTGGCTCCCGGAATCAGCTGCACCATGCGGATGATGTTCCGTCCGGGGATGGGCGCATCCTGAACGGTCTTTTCATTGATCAGCGAGCTGACGGTTGACGTGTCGGTCTGCAGGAGAGGAGCCTCTCCCGTCACCATCACGGATTCCTCAACCGTGCCGATCGTCATTTTCGCATCAACTCGCGCGCGGTCGCCGGTCGAGAGATCGACTTTCGCGTTGACGGTCTGGAAGCCCTGCAACTCGATCTTCACCGTGTAACTGCCTATCGGCAGCAGCGTGAACGTGTAATCGCCCGTATCGGTACTGACCGTCGAGCGCGTGTTTTTCGTCGCCACGTTCGTGGCGGTTACCGTCACCGCCGGTAGGACGCCTCCGCTCGCGTCGGTGACGCGGCCGACCAGTTCGCCAGTGCCCTGCGCGAACGCGAGCGTATTCAGTGACAGAAGGATTGCGAGCGCGCCGCCAAATGACCGGAACATCCGAGTAAGGTACATCTCCGCCTCCTCAAGAAATTCGGGGACCGAGCTTCAGGTGTGTGTCGGGATCCTAGAGGAACTGCTTCGAAAAACAAGCCTCATTTGGCGATTGAGACATGTTGTGACATCTCTCCGTTGGAGATCCAAGGAATTAGATCGGCCGGGAAATCGACGAAATAGATCGTGAAAGCGTGAAAAGCATTTGTGTTCCCGCCGCGCGATCCCATAGAGTGTCCCCAATCCAATCGAATCGAGCTCTTCGCGTCGGTAACCCTTTCTCTGTCTTCTCAGTCGTTGAAGGAGGATGCCCTGTGGCGAAGTCAAACAGCGTGTTCGTATTTGCCGCGTCAGTGGTCGTGGCAACGGTCGGTGTCGTGGCGCAGCAACCGGCGCCCGCGCGCGGCGCGCAACCCCCCCCGCAAGCCCTGACCAAGTCGGCGTACCTCGGGCACGACACCGTCGCCGGCTGCACCAAAGCCGGAACCTTCATCAACACACCCGAGTACCTGATTCAGTGCAGCCATCGGATTGGGCCGGGAGTCGTGGAAATTCACATCAAGGAGACCGACATCATCTACGTGATCGACGGCGCTGCCACGTTTGTCACCGGTGGGACGGCCACAGGCGTGACCGCCACCAATCCGCTTCAGCCTCGCGGCACTGGGGTGCAGGGGGGAGAGGTTCACCAGCTCACGAAGGGCGACATCATTGCCGTGCCGGCTGGTACGCCACATTGGTTCAAGGAAGTACCAAGCTCGGTGAGCTACTACGTGGTGAAAGTACTGAAACCATAGTTTCGTCATGTCACAAGGAGTTCGACGATGACACGTAAACCCTTCCTCCAGGGACTCTTGTTCGTCTTCGCGGCCTTGATGTGTTCTGTCTCGCCCGCACTCGCACAGGGCGTCGGCGCGATTGGCGGGACCGTGATGGATTCCTCGGGCGCCGTGTTGCCGGGCGCCACCATCACGCTGACGAGCGCGCAAGGCACGGTTGGGAGCAATCAGGAAGTCGTGAGCGACTCGCGCGGCGCGTATCAGTTTCAGCGCCTGGTGCCCGGCACATACAGTGTCAAGGCGACGATGAGCGGGTTCCGCCAGGTTGAGCAGCGGAACATCGTCGTCAACGCCGACGCCACGGCGCGCGCCGATCTCTCGCTTCCGCTCGGCCAGCTCGAAGAAGGTGTCGTGGTGTCCGGCGAAGCGCCGCTGCTCGATACGACCTCGGCGCTGCGGCAGACGGTTCTCAGCGCCGATACCCTCGAGATGCTGCCGAACCGCATGGACGTGTGGGCCATCACCCGCGTCATTCCGAGCGTGGTCGTCAGCAAAGTGGACGTTGGGGGCTCGGAGTCGTTTCAGCAGTCAGGCATCACGGTCCACGGCACTAACACGGAAGGCGGGTACTACGTCGACGGGATGGATGTGTCGCACATGGACGGCGCGGGAGCCGGGGCGACGTTCTATATCGATCCCTACGCGTACGCGGAGAACAACTTTCTTTCGGGTAACAGTCCGGCCGAATCGCCGCGCGGCGGGCTCGTGTTCAACATGATTACGCGCACGGGAACGAATCAGATTCACGGCGGTGCCGACTTCTCCGGGATGGGCTCCAGTATGGGATTCAACAACGTGGATGGTGCGCTGCGGTTGCAGCTGCTACGAAACATCCCGGCGAAAATCCTCGTCCTGAATCCAGACCTGGCGGCGGGCGCCGACATCCAGTATCTGTATGACACAGGCATGTGGCTGGCCGGCCCCATCAAGCAGGACAAGCTGTGGTTCTCGACGTCGCTGCACTATCAGAAGATCCTGCAGTATCTGCTCGGCAGCTACAACACGGATGGCACGCAGGTGCCCGACGACAACGATCTGTTCAACAGCAGCAGCAAGATCGCCTGGCAGGTGAATTCCACCAGCCAGTTGTCGTACTTCTACACGATCCAGCACAAGGTCAACGGCCACCGGGCCAGCACCACGATGTTCGTCGAGTCGGGAGCGACGCAGCGGAACGAGAAGATGCCGCAGGTGCATCAGATCAAGTGGACCTCGACGCCCAATTCGAAGATGGTCTTCGACGCGTCGACCAGCGTCTTCCGCGTCTCGGACGAGTTCACTCCGCCAAAAGAAGGCAAGATGGACATGATCGCGGGGTTCGATCAGGTGACGAACACGCTGCTGCGGATTCTGCCAACCTACACCATAAGCGACATGCGGCGCACGGTTGTGCAGGTCGGCGCCAGCTACTTCACGCCGTCGCACGACATCAAGACCGGCGTTCAGCTGAATCACGGTTCGCTGTCGCCCTATGGCTACTCCTCGTCGAACATGCGCGCGGTGTATCGCAACGGCGTGCCCGATTCGGTGAACACGTACAACACGCCGACCTACTCGGACCAGAAAGACCGGGAAATGGCGTACTACGTCCAGGATCGGTGGCGTCCGAGCCGGAAGATTACGATGAATCTCGGACTACGGGCCGAAACCAATTACGGCTGGATGAATGCCGCCTGTCAGACGGGGACCGCGTTCGTGGCGGCGAAGTGCTACGACCCCCTGAAAGGATTCCCCGACTGGACAGCGGTGAACCCGCGCTTCTCGATGATCTACGACCTCGCCGGTGACGGCCGGACGGCGCTGAAGTTCGCCGCCAACCGCTACATTACGCCGGTTGGCAAGAGCATCGTGGAACGCGTGAATCCCATCGCCATCGTCAGCGATACGCGCCGGTGGACGGCGTGCGCGGCGGGCCAGGCCAGCGAGTGCGACCTCAACGGCGATCTGCTTCCGCAGATCAACGAGCTCGGGCCTTCGTCGGGATATCCCTTCGGCGTCAACAATCGGTACGCGTCCGACACCAAGTGGCCCTGGTCACGCGAACTCACAGGGGAAGTGCAGCGGCAGTTCATGGGCAACCTCGTCCTGACCGTCGGGTACACGCACCGCGAGAAACTCGGGCTGATCGGATCGCGAAACATGGCCGTGCCGACTTCCACGTATATCCCGCTCCAGGTGACCGAGGCCAATAGTGGCAAGCAGGTGACGGTCTACAACCAGGCGCCGGCGCTGCGCGGTCTGAACGATTTCCTGTGGAATAACGAAGACGCGCTCAACAGCAGCTACAACGGCACCGACATTACGCTCGACAAGCGGATGAGCAACGGCTGGATGATGACGGGCGGCGTCAGCCTCGGCAAGAACATCGGCGACATCTACGGGACCAGCGACCTGAACAACCCGAACTTCCAGTACCGGCGTGGCCTTCAGGGAAACGATGTGCCGTTTTCATTACGTCTTTCCGGCGTCTACGATCTACCGTGGAAGATCTCGATGAGTGGAACGTACCAGAGGCAGAGCGGGTTCCCGGAAATCACCGCTGTGTCGGTGGGCAACAACACCGTCACCCTCACACAGGGCACGACGAGCGTCACCGTCGATCCACGCGGCACGACGCGCCTGCCGGATCTGAATCAGTTGGACATGAGCTTCCGCAGGATGTTCAGGGTTGGCAACAAAACCATGCAACCACGTATCGATTTCTACAACCTCATGAATTCGGCGACGATCACCTCACGGAACAACACTCTGGGGTCCAGCTACTTTGCCGTCAACAGCATCCAGCGCGGTGCGCTCATCAAGGTTGGCATGAACGTCGATTGGTAAAGTACCCGCGCCGTTCCCTGGCGGGCGTGCTCCTAGCTGCGGCGATGCTCTCAGCATCGCCGCAGCCGGCAGCGCAGACGACGGGAGAATCGACCCGCACGGCCTTCCTGAAGTTACTCGATCGAAAACGTGTCCCACTCGCTCCGCAGTCCCGGATCCGTCCGGATTCGGGGCGCTACGTGTCGGAACATCTCACCTTCGCTGCCGAGGCCGGCGAGCGAGTGGCGGGCATCCTGATGACGTCCGCGGGCGCAACTGGCCGGCGCCCCGCCGTCATCGTCCTCCACGGCACCGGCACTCGGAAAGAAGATCAGCTGGCACTCTTGAGGACGCTCGCCGACCGCGGCTTCGTGGGAATAGCCATCGATGCCCGGCATCATGGAGAGCGCGCGCGCAGTGAAGACGGCGTGGGCGAGTACATCGGTGCGCTGCTGCAGGCCTACCGTACCGGCCGCGGACATCCGTATATGTACGACACCGTCTGGGACACGATGCGGCTCGTGGACTACCTGGAAACCCGCAACGAGGTCGACCGGACCCGGATCGGTCTGCTGGGCATTTCGAAGGGGGGAACCGAGACGTACTTGACGGCTGCGGTCGATCCACGCATCGCCGTTGCCGTGCCCGTGATTGGCGTTCAGGGATTTCGATGGGCGCTCGAGCACGACGCCTGGCAACCGCGCGTGGCCACGTTTCAACCCGCCGTTGACGCAGTCGCGCACGATGCCGGCCAGAGCCGCGTCGATGCTCCGCTCGTTCGCAGCTTCTACGCGCGCGTTGCGCCAGGCATAGACGCCCAGTTCGACGGCCCGGCCATGTTGCCGCTCATCGCGCCGCGTCCGCTGCTCGTGATCAACGGCGATTCAGATCCGAGGACGCCGGTACCTGGAGTGATGGAATGCATGGCCGCGGCCGAACGGGCGTATGCCGCAGCCGGGGCCCAGGACAAGGTGGGGTTGTACCTGCAGCCGAATGCCGGCCACGTGTTCACACCCGTCGGGGAACTCGTGGCCCTCGACTGGCTGGTACGGTGGCTTGCGCCTGAACAGGGTTCCACGTTCTAGAGTTCGAAGGTTCTGCAGTTCCAAGTTCTAGAACCCTGGAACTCTAGAACCGTAGAACCTTAGAACTTTATTTCGCCGTTCCGGCCGCTTTTTCCGCCGTCGCCTTCTTCGCCGCTGCGGCTTTGGCCGCCGCCGCCGCGCGCTCCATCTGTTCCAACTCGTCGGGCGTCAGCAGGTCGGCGTCCACAGGGTTCTTCCGTCTTTGCGGATTCAGGTTCGGATATGGACCGCCTTCCGCAACGGGCTGTCCCTTCGCATCAACTTCGGTGTGCACCGACTTTACCGGGCCGCTGCCCGTAATCTGCAGGATGACTTCTGTGTCTCCCGCGACTTCGAAGTAGTGCGTGTTGGCGGGCAGGTAGGCAAGACCGCCTTCCCGGACCGGTAGGAGCTTGTCGGGCCTGAAGACGTCGCCCTTCCCAATCCACAGAGTGCCTTTCAGCACCGTCACCCAACGATCCTGATCGTTGAAGTGCGGCCGCGTGAATTGATTCGCGGCCATCTTCGTTCTGAGGATGTACGCGCCAGGCTTGGACGGATCGCCGAACACCATCGCGGTGCCGTTCAGCGCGAACTCATCAACCTGCAGCAGCGGGTGAGACGCGTCGAGCAGCGCTCCCTGCGGTTGCGGCTTGGCGGCCGGCCGCGCCTGGCCGAACAGCGCAGTGGCGCTGCAGACGAGCACGAGCGCGCTTGTCAATCCGATCGTCTGTGAGAGTTTCATGCCTTACTCCAGGCCGAATGTCACGATGACATCGCCAGCAGGAATCGATACGAACTGCTTTCCGTCGGCGAGATAGCTGATCGCCGTTCCGTACACCGGTCCATTGCTCGCGAACGTCCATAGCCGTTCGCCAGTGGTCGCGTTGAGCGCGAAGACCACACCTTCGAGCGTTCCACCAAACACCAGATTGCCCGCCGTACTCATCAGGCCACCCCAGGGAGGCGAGACGACTCTGAACTCCCATTTGATGGTACCCGTGCCGGGATCGATTGCGATGGCTTTTCCCCAGCTCTCCTCTGGGGCGAATCGTGGTCCGCGGCCTCTGTTATACAACTGCGCCGGCGTCGGGGCCACGTTCGGATCGGTCGTCAGGTGCTGGATCTCGTTCTTGGTGAACACGCGGCGTTCCTCGCGCGCGAACACGTACAACAGTTTCGTCAGGGGGCTGTAGCTGTGCGACATCCAGTTCGCCCCGCCGTCGATGCCGGGCCACACTTTGTCGTTCCCTTCGGGCGTCGGATCGTTGCCGGGCACGACCTGCGGGCGGCCATTGTTTTCGAAGTCGAACCCGTCGTTCCAGGTCTGCTTCACGAAGGCCTTCGCCGAGAGAAATTTCCCGTTGGTGCGATCCACGAGATAGAAGAAACCGTTGCGGTTCGGCCAGGCCAGCACCTTCCTGGTCTGACCCAGGAACACCGTATCGATGAGCACCGGATTCTGTGTCGAGTCCCAATCGTGCAGATCGTGCGGCGTGAACTGATAGTGCCACTTCAGCTTGCCTGTATCCGGATCGAGCGCGAGCACAGAGCACGAGTACAGGTTATCGCCTGCACGCATGTCGTCGTTGTAGTCGGGCCATGGATTGCTCGTGCCCCAGAAGAGCGTGTTGGTGTCCGGGTCGTACGAGCCGGTATTCCAGGTGGTTGCTCCGCCTGTCTTCCAGGAATCGCCCGCCCAGGTGCCAAAGTTCGGATCGCCCGGCTGCGGAATCGTGTTGAAGCGCCACAGGCGCTGCCCGGTCTTGGGATCGTAGGCGTCGAGGAATCCGCTGACCCCGCGTTCGCCACCCGCCATGCCGACGATCAGCTTGTCTTTGACGATGAGGGGCGCGCCCGGCGCGGCATAGCCGCCAGCGGCGGTGTGATCGAAGATCTCGGTCTTCCACAACTCGCGGCCCGACTTCGCATCGACGGCCACGACGTGCATGTCGAGCGTGTTCATGAACAGCGTCGTTCCGAGAATCGCCAGCCCGCGGTTCACGCGCCCGCAACAGTTGAATGTGCGTTCGGGATTGCGGTGCTCGTACGTCCACATCTGTCGCCCGGTAAGCGCGTCGACGGCGTAGATCGCGTTTTCGGGACGCGTCAGGTACATGATCCCGTCGACGACCAGCGGCGTCGTCTCGAATTTCTCGATGTGGCGGCCCTGAAACAGCCATTTAACTCGCAGATTTTTCACGTTCTGCGTCGTGATCTGATTCAACCTGCTGAAGCGCCAGCCGGCGTAGGTGTTCGAATACATCAGCCAGTTGCCAGGCTCCTGATCGGCCTTCAGCAGCCGTTCGTAGGTGACCGGGAGGCCCTGGCCGCTCAACGTCCACGATGCCGCGGTGACCAGGACCGCGGTGACGATCCACCCTCCAGCTCGGCTGCTTCTCATTGCGCCCCCTTCAGCGAGTTCAAGTACGCGATGACATCCCCGAGATCCTTCTGATTCAAGGCCGTATAGGCTGGCATCAGGGATGGCTTGTCGTAACGGATCTCCTGCACGTTGTCCATCAGGATCGAGCGCAGGTTGTCGCGCGCGTCGCGCACCTGAATCGAGAGGTCGTCGCGATTCAACCGGATGCCGCTGACAGTCTGGCCAGATTTCAAGAGCACTTGCACCGCGCGATACGCAATCTCTACGTCGGCCTCGGGCTTCACAATCGATTCGGTCAAGAACTTCAGACCGCGCCGCCGGCCGATTTCGGTGAGCTCGGGTCCGAGATTGCCGCCGTCCTTCTCGATCCGGTGGCACGACGCGCATCCCATTTTCTGATAGACCAGCCGTCCGGCGGTGCTGTCGCCGGGTGCTTTCTCGAGAAGTCCCTGCGAACCGAGTCGCTTCACGAAGCCCACCACTTTCCAGACTTCCTCATCCGTGATGCGCACGGGCGCCATCTCGCTGCCAGGGATGCCGTTTCGAATCGATGCGTAAAGCTGAGGGTCGCGGCCCCCGCGCTTGTAGACACCGGCGGTAAGGTCGGCGCCTCGGCCACCTTCGCCGAACGAGCCGTGGCAGTAGGAGCAATGCGTCTGGAACAAGGCTCCGCCCTGCTCGATATCGGCCGGCGAAGAGAACGGATTCGTGTCTGGAATGGGCGCGGCAGGAGGCGCCGCGCCGGCGAGCGCAGGGTTTTGCGGCGCCTGAGCGTCCATCCCGGCTGTCAAAGCGGCGACAAAACAGACGATCCAAAAAAGGCGATGCATCAGAGCTCCTCGTCTGCCCGATTTTTTGAGTGGGAGCGTAGTATCTCTCAGACTCAACTCCTCCGTGTTATTGGATCGCTACTTTGCGACAATTTGTCACAATTGGAGGCCTACCTGTGCCGTATAGTCGGCGTATTCAACAGCTTAACCGGTGAGCCCCGAGAGAGGATTTGCACGTCGTCGCACCCTCTTGCAGTGGCCGTCGGCATCGCTTCCAAGGAGAAGTGCAATGAGGATTTTTCGTTTCCTATCGGCAATTGCGCTCGCACTCGCGCTCTCCATCGGCCTTAGTACACCGGCGATGGCACAGGGCGTCGGTGCGATTGGCGGAACCGTGACCGATACGTCGGGCGCTGTGTTACCTGGCGCGAACCTGACGCTTACGAGCGCCCAGGGTGGAACGCTCGGCGGCAGTCAGGAGGCCATCAGCGACTCGCGCGGCGGGTACCAGTTTCTGCGACTCGTCCCCGGTACCTACATCGTGAAAGCCACGCTCTCGGGCTTCCGCACTGTCGAGCAGCGCGGCATCGTCGTCAATGCCGACGTGACGGCGCGAGCCGACCTGCAGCTCCCGATCGGTCAGCTGGAAGAAGGCATCGTCGTATCCGGCGAGGCGCCGCTGCTCGATACGACCTCAGCGTTGAAGCAAACGGTGCTGAGTCAGGAGACTCTCCAGACCCTGCCGAACCGCATCGACGTGTGGTCGATCACGCGCGTCATCCCCAGTGTCGTTGCCAGCAAGGTGGACGTCGGCGGCTCGGAGTCGTTTCAGCAGTCCGGCATCACCGTGCACGGCACCAACAACGAGAACGGTTACTACATCGACGGGATGAACGTCTCGAGCACGCAGAGCAGCGGCAGCATCGCCACGTTCTACCTCGATCCTTATGCGTTCGAAGAAGCGAACTTCAGGTCGGGCAGCGGGCCGGCTGAGGCTTCGACCGGCGGGCTCGTGTTCAACATGATCACCCGGACCGGAACGAACCAGATGCACGGCGGCTTCAACTTCGCCGGAACGAACCACAATCTCGCATCCGACAACGTCGACGATGAACTGGCCAAGCAACTGCTGCGAAATGTGCCGCCGTCAGTGCTGGCGGCCCGGCCCGACTTGAAGCCGACGGCAGACATCCGATATCTGTTCGACTACGGCGGATGGCTGGCCGGTCCGATCAAGGAGAACAAGGCATGGTTTTCGGTGTCGTTCCATCACTCGCAGATCCTGCAGTACCTGGTCGGGAGCTATAACCCCGATGGGACATCGGTGCCGGACGACAACATGCTGTGGAACCTTTCGGCGAAGGTTGCCTGGCAGATGAGCCAGAAGAGCCAGCTGTCGTGGTTCTATATTCTTCAG